>JAJRTP010000381.1 GCA_024278255.1 Chloroflexota bacterium
CTGGACGGTCTGGCAGGTCGCTTCGCGTAATTCGTTCGGGGTAATAGTGGGGATAAATTGAGTATCAGTGGTTGCGGGGGTCATAATTGTCTCCTTGTGGTAAAGATTGGTTCAATCTTCAAGATTGAACCAATCTGCTCTATACTTCCTGGGCCGTTTGCGCTTCCAGAACCGGATTGCCGTAAGCGGGGCGCTTCTCATTTTGTAAAGTTTCCCATTCTGCTTGCCGGTACTGTTTCAAGGTAAAGGCAATCTGTTCGTCAAAGGCGGCCGGGCTGTAAGAAAAGATCAGGGGGCGGTATTCTACACGCCAGTTGGTCAGGTGGTTGTGGTTGACCAGTTGCTGACCTTCTTCCCGGTTTTGCACAAAGAAGATGGCAACGCCGCCCGGTTGGCCGATAAAGTGATCATGAAACACGGCTAAAGGCAAAGCGGGATCAGCCACAAAGGTGTTGAATTGTTGATTGGCTTCGGCAGCGGGCAAGTCGCGGGGCGCCAGGGCATAGACCAGAAAACAGCGCGGTTTTCGCACAATAAATTGTTTGGTTGACATCGTTATCTCCTTGAGCAGTTTTTTTACTGAAGATGGGGGAAGGATACCGGATACGGCCGTATCCCACACCGGGCATCCGCATAGGAAGAAGCCTGTACATTGGTACAGTGAGCCACGGATGGACACAGATGAATGGGTACGCGGATGTTACGGATCAGACGGATTTCCACAGATTTTTATCCGTGAAAATCCACTCAATCCGTCAAATCCGTGTATCTATTTGAGTTGATGCTTGAGGACACGCAGCCAGCCGCGTACCTGAATACCGGCCAGGATGACGGCCGTAACCGGCTTAGGGTACTGGTCACTGTAAAACTTGCTGTAAAAAATCTGCATGGCCCGGACGGATTCTTTAGCCACCTTTACCCGTGTCTCCTTCGGCGGCCGGGCAATATCGGCCGACTCCTTGCGCAGGCCGGAGCTGGCCCCCTTGTAATGCAGCACTGTTACGTGCGGGTAATAGATAATCTGGTAGCCTGCTTGCCGGATGCGGTAGCAAAAGTCAATATCCTCGCCGTAGAAAAAATACGTCTCATCCCAGCCGCCCAATTCCCGGCACAGCGCCATGGGCATCATCATAAATGACCCGGCAATCACGTCAATGGGATGGGTTTCGTCGAAGTTTTGGTAGGTCTGGAAGTAGCCGTCGAAGCGGGGCCGGCCGGGGAAGAGGCGGTTGAGGCCGCTGAAGTGGCACAAGGCGTTCCAGGGGGTAGGGAAGCCGCGGTGGTTGTCCGGGTCGCGCTGGCCGTTGGGGTAGATGAGCTTGACGGTGATGGCCCCGACTTCCGGGTGGGCGTCCAGGTAGGCTAACGGCCGTACCAAAGCCTCCCGTTCCACCCGCGTATCCGAATTGAGAAAGAGAACGACACGGCCGTGGGCTACGGCCGTGCCCCGATTGTTCGCCGCCGAGAAGCCCACATTCTCCTCATTGTCCAGCAAGATCACCTCCGGGAATTGGCGGCGCACCATCTCCTGGCTGCCATCTGTAGAAGCATTGTCCACCACGATGATTTCCATTCCGTTGGGCGGTTTCTCGGCTGCCGCCAGCGATTGCAGGCAGTCGTCCAGCAGTTGGCAGGTGTTGTAGTTGACGATGACGATGGAGAGATCAAGAGATGGTTCTGTCATGGCGTACCACCGGGATATTGCAAGGAAACTGTTCTGCCTGCTCGGCCGGGATGGGGTTCAGGCGAATGGCGCGTAAATGAATCATCCCGCCAATTGTGCCACATTTTGCCTGGAGTACAACGAATTGAGGAACAAACGATTTTTTTTACTGGTACAATTCGTTGTTTCCCAAATCCGTTGTACTCTTCTTAGTTATAACCGTTGACGTGCCCCCCATTAAGATTACAATTAGATCAGGTACAAGAAACATCTTCCCAGAAGCTTGTTTACGGGCAGCTTCCGGGAAGATTACAAACAGGAGACACCATGACCACCTACGATTACCTCATCATTGGCGCCGGTATTTTTGGCCTGACGGCTGCCGTGGAACTCAATATGCGGGGCCACAGCGTGGCTCTGCTCGATCCCGGCCCCATTCCCCATCCTCTGGCCGCTTCTACCGACATCAGCAAAGTTGTGCGCATGGAATATGGTGCAGACGAGCAGTATATGGCGATGGTGGAGCAGGCGATTACCGGCTGGCATGAGTGGAATATGCGTTTTGGCATGGTTTACCATCAAATCGGCGTGACCATGCTCACCCGCCACGAGCTGGAACCGGGCGACTATGAATATGAAAGCCTGCTGCTGCTCATCAAACGGGGCCACCATCCGGACAGATTGGAACCGGACGACATCCGGCGGCGCTTTCCGGCCTGGAATGCGGATGTGTATGTGGATGGCTTTTATCATGCCCGCGGCGGTTATGCGGAAAGCGGCCGGGTGATTGAGGCGTTGGCGGACAAGGCGGATGTGGAAGGGGTGACCCTGCGCGCCGGCCGGACGGTGAATGAGATAGTGGTGAAAAACGGCCGTTGCCAGGGCGTCCATACCGTCGAGGGCGAAACTTTTTCTGCCGGGCACGTCATTGTGGCCGCCGGAGCCTGGACGCACATCCTGCTGCCGGAGTTGGCGGGGGTGATGCAGGCCTCCGGCCATCCCGTTTTCCATTTGAAAGCGCCGGACAGGTATTTGTTCAGCCCGCCCAAGTTTGTTGTCTTTACGGCCGACATTACCCGCAGCGGCTGGTACGGCTTCCCCTATCACCCGGATGAGCGGGTGGTCAAGATTGCCAATCACGGCGTGGGGCAGACGCTGCACCCGGCCGAGGACGAGCGGCTGGTCACGGTGGAAGACGAACACACGCTGCGCCAATTTCTGGCCGACACCTTCCCGGCGCTACTGGACGCACCCATCGTCTACACGCGCCGCTGCCTGTACAGCGATACCCTGGACGAACATTTCTGGATTGACCGCCATCCGGAGATTGCCGGACTGACGGTGGCAGCCGGGGGCAGCGGCCACGCCTTCAAATTTGCCCCCATTCTGGGCGGCCTCATTGCTGATGCTGCTGAAGGGTTTGCCAATGAATGGCTGCCCAAATTTGCCTGGCGCAATTTGACGCCGGAGACGGCTGGTGAGGAACCGGCTCGGTTTCATGGCTGATGGCATTTCCCCGGAAACTTCAAGTTTCCGGGGAAATTGAGGAACATTGTGGACGTAACTTTTCGGGAAGTGCAATACATACGACGGGTATGGTGGGTGATGCTGTTGGTGGTGGGCATAGCTGCTTTAATGTGGTGGGGGTTTTGGCAGCAAATCATTTTGGGACGGCCGTGGGGCAGTAATCCGGCGTCGGACTGGATGATGTGGCTGCTCTGGCTTTTTATCGGGATAGGGCTGCCGCTTTTCTTCTGGATGATGAAGTTGATTGTAGAGGTGCGGCCGGATGGTGTTTCTATCCGCTATTATCCCCTGACCCGCCGCCTGATTCCCTACGATCAAATCGCCCAGGTGACTGCCCGTGAATACAGCCCCCTTAAGGAATATGGCGGCTGGGGCATCCGGGGCATCCCCTCGAAAAGCCAAAAGATGGCCTACAATATCAGTGGGAAGGAGGGGGTGGAGTTGACGTTGGGGGACGGCCGTACCGTGATGCTTGGTTCGCAAAAAGCGCCGGAGTTGGCGCTGGCGATTGATTTGCAAAGGCAGGCATAGCTTGTCGCTATGTTTGTGTAGTTAATATCCCTCATTCCCTCACTCCTTCACCGCAGCCTTCAATTGGCCGCAGCCGGCCTGAATATCAATCCCCCGGCGGACGCGGACGGTGCTGTTGACGCCGTAGCGGGCCAGTTCCTGCTGGAAGGCGTCTACACGGGCGCGGGAGGAGGGTTGGCCGCCATATTGTTGGGTGGGGTTGAGGGGGATCAGATTGACGTGGCACAACATCCCTTGCAAAAGGCGGCCTAATGCCTGGGCCTGCTCAATCGTGTCGTTTTCATGGGCGATGAGCGCCCATTCAAAGGTGATGCGCCGCCCTGTTTTTTCTACGTAGTAGTGACAGGCGTCTATGATGTCGGCGATGGGCCATTTGCGGTTGACGGGGATGAGCTTGTCCCGCTCGGCGTCGGTGGCGGCGTGCAGGGAGACGGCCAGCGGGGTTTGCCGTTTTTCGTCGGCGTAGCGGCGGATGGCGGGGACCAGGCCTACGGTGGAGATGGTGATTTTGCGCGCTCCCAGGTTGAAGCCGGCGGGATCGGTCAGGCGGTCTACGGCCGTCAACGTATTCTCGTAATTATGCAGCGGTTCCCCCATCCCCATGAGAACAATGTTGGTCACGTGTTCCCCTTCGGCCGCCAGTTCGCGGGCAAAGTGCATCACCTGGGCCACAATCTCCGCCACGCTCAGATGGCGAAAGAAGCCCATCTGCCCCGTGGCGCAAAAAACACAGCCCATGGCACAACCGGCCTGCGTGCTGATGCACAGGGTACGCCGCTTCTCATAGCGCATGAGGACGGCCTCAATCTGCTGCCCGTCCGCTAGTTGGAACAAGACTTTTTTCGTTTGGTCATCACTGGAAAGCTGCTCGGCAATGATGGGGCCAATGTCGAGGGTGGTGTTGGCTGCCAGTTTTTCCCGCAGCGATTTAGGCAGGTTGCTCATGCTGGCAAAATCCGGAGTATATTGCCGGTACAGCCATTGCCAGATTTGTTTGGCACGATAGGCTGGCTGCCCCAGTTCGGCGACAAATTCGGTTAATTCCGCAAAATTTAGGTCGTAGAGGTTGATCAGATGGTTATTCATGGCTTTATCTGCGTATTTTTTTGCCGTCTGTACGGTGCTTTCCAGCTTTCTTTGGTTTGAATTTGCTGTTTTTGTACTTGATTGTCCAGTAGAACGGCAAGGGCATTGCTTTGCGTTTGAGAATACATCAGAAAGCCGGGAATAACCATTTGCTTGCCGTTGCCGCGAAAAACAATTGCGTTCCCTTGGCGATCAAATTCGATTTCGGTAATTTCATCCCAGCGAATCTGGAAACGGCGGTGCCAAACTGTATATTGGATGGTCTCTTGGTTAAAAGTGACTGGAGCGAGAAATGAAAGAACGTAAATGAACAGAAGGGCAACAAGTGAAAAAAACAGAACACCCAGCCATAGTGCTTCCCGTCCGGCAATCACGGTCAAAAAGAGAAAGAATACAGCTCCTGAAGCAAGCGCACCACGCCAAACCCGGCCTGGCTGTGTTATTAGAGGCAGCGTTGTGGCTTTGGCGGCCGTTTCTGCCCGTTTGACGTGAGAATTAGCAAGCTGCTGACTGCCGGCATAATCCAGAATGGACGGATCAGCTTGCTGCTTCAAAGTTTGCCAAACGGCCGTTGCCGGCAGCCGGTTAAGCAGGAAAAGGTAATCTTCCTCCTGGGTAGATAGATACAAAAGGTGATTTCTCTTTTGTGCTTCGTAATGGAGAAAAATGAGGTCGTCCCAACGAATATTTACCCGGATTTTACCATCGAAGCCGGAGATGGTTGTAGGACTAACAAGCAATTTTATCTTCCAGGGAAAAGGCCACTTTGATTTATAACTACTGATCAGTCCGGTCAGTGCGAACACGAGGAGTATCACCTGTAATATTATTGTGATTATTATGACAAAACGGGAGTTTATCAGCCTAGTATACGACCAGATAACAAAAATAATACATATGACGAACCTCCCATAGCAAATGTGGCCGCAAACCAAGTCAGCCAATATCTTTTTCGGACGGAAAATGTTCGTGTTGGAGAATCGTTAGTTGCATACATTTTTCTTGAAGAGAGAATAGTCAGATCCTACGTCTTTTGCCAGGCTACGCTGACAAAAGATGGATGCCGAGATTCATCTCGGTCGTAGTCACTGCCGTGATAAATCCCGGCATCCGTTCCTGTCGACAAATTTTTGTCGTTAGAGGCGCTAATAGCACTTATTTTCCATGCCATAATTATCGTAATGCGTTTGCCAGTTCGGTAATATTTTCAAATACGTAATCCGGTTGAATGTCGCTGTCTGCCAAATCTTCGCGGGAGGTGATGCCGGAGAGGACGAGGATGGTGGGAATACCGGCGGCTATGCCTCCGGCGATGTCGGTGCTGAGGAGATCGCCCACCATGGCGGTGTTTTCCGGTGTGCCACCCAAGCGGCGCATCGCGTCCTGGAAGATCAGGGGGCCGGGCTTGCCGATAATGGTGGGGGTGACGCCGGTGGCTGTTTCTACCAGGGCCAGGAAGGCGCCGGCGCCGGGCAGGGGGCCGTATTCGCTGGGGAAGGTGGGGTCGGGGTTGGTTCCCACGAAGCGCGCCCCTTTGTTGATGCAGATGGTTCCGGCGGCAAAATCGGGAAAGGTAGCTTCCTGGTAAAAGCCGACGGTGACGATTGCGGCCGTTTCCCCGGCCAGCACATCTTCCACTGACAGGCGGCGGAAGCCTCGTTTTTCCACCGCTTCCTGCAAGCCTGTACCGCCGACGACGAATACGGCCGTACCCGCATCATATTCGCCACGCAAAAATTCGGCCGTTGCTTCCGACGACGTCAAGATGGCCGATTCCGGCACGTCCACGCCAAAGCGAGCCAGTTTGGCCGCATATTGCGCCGGCGTTTTGGAAGCATTATTTGTCGCCAGAACAAAGCCAATGTTTAGCTGGCGTAATCTGGTAAAAAATTCGGCCAGTCCGGGCATAGGCGTGTCCCCATGCCACAATACGCCGTCCATGTCTAAAATTAAATTTTGGATGTGATTCATTTGTATTCCTCTGTAGTAATCAACGCTATTCCAATGGTTCAAAACTTTCAACTACACGATCAAAATCTTCTTTGAATTTATCATAATAATCTGGTTTGGTTGCTAAAGTGATGATAATAAAATCATTAGCACGTGCTATGTACACTGCTTCAAATTGCCAATCTCTTAATTCATACCTTCTTCGGAGAAGAGGGGTCCCCTTGATTTGATCTTCTTCTAAAGTACTATTTCTGTACCCCGACTCCCCTCGGTTTTTGGCTTGTCTTCCTAATTTTGCCAAACGTTGGGCATCCCAAACTGTGGCATCTTCCAAGGTTGGTGATTCAGCTTCTACTCGTTCCACAAAGATTCCGCCAAACCCGTAATTATATCTCTCATGGAGCTCAAGTTTGAGTTCGTGGTTACCCCTGTAGCCGTTCTCATTATATAGTCTAGGATACCACTTATCTGGATAGGTCAGCGAGAATCCGTATAAAGGATGGGATACAGTTATCCATTTGCCTGTTGGTTTAGGACGTGTGGGGAGAAAGTTATCCGCAAAAGCCAGAAACATGGCGAATGACCAAGTAATAAGAAAGATGGCAACAATGCGCTTGTTTCTTATGATTGATAGCCCTTTTATTCTCTTCATGTTGCTATCCTTTAACATGAAACAAAAAATGTATACGTTCTGAATTATAGCTCAAGCGTAGGGATGGGGTAGGTGGCGGAGGTGATTGGGCGGGATACAATTCGTGCATGACGAAATGGTGGCGCTGGGCGTTGGTGGGATTGGTGTGGCTGGCCTTTTTTTTACGGCTGCGGGGATTGTTTGCCAATACGTTCTACGCGGATGAGGCGTTGTTTGCCAGTTGGGCGCGATTGATTGCCGTCTGGCGCGACCCGCTGCTGGCGATGCAGGCGGTGGATAAGCCGCCGCTGTTGTTTTATTTGCAGGCAATGTTTTATCCGCTGCTGGGGCCGGTGGAATGGGCGGCGCGGCTGCCTAATTTTATTGTGTCGCTGTTGTTGGTTCCGTTGACGGCCGTTTTCGTCTTGCGTATTGCGTATTGCGTATCGGAGCGTTCTTACGCAATACGCCATACGCAATATGCTGCCCTGCTTGCGGCGGCCGTTGTCGCTTTTTCTCCGCTGGCTGTTCAGTTTTCGGCGACTGCTTTTACCGATCCTTTGCTTACTTTTTGGCTCATGGCTTCCCTGACGGCCGTAGCTGCTTCCTGTTTGCCCATGTGGGGCGAGACGGCGCGGAGAAACGGTGTTTTGTTGGCCCAGGGTGATACCGCGCCGTCCCGCCCCTACGCCTCGTCCCCTCACCCCTCACTCCCTCACCTCCTCATCTCCTCGTTTTTCTTCTCCCTGGCGTTGGCGACAAAATATCAGGCGCTCCTTTTCCTGCCGTTGATTTTTGGGCTGGGCTGGCTGTGGGGGTGGCGAGGACGGCAGTGGCTGGGCTGGCTAGTGGGGCTGCTGCCGGGGCTGGCGCTGGTGGGCTGGTGGGAATGGGCGCGGGCAGGGACGTTTTCCCTCTGGTCGGCGCAGGTCAGTAATTATGGCGGGGTGCGGCTGGCCTGGTCATGGGAGTTGTGGCCGCGTTTGGGGGATTGGGCGGCGTTGTGGGGCACGGCCGTACCTCTCTACCTCTTCCCCTTCATCCTGCTCCTCATTCTGGCTCTATTCCTGCGCGGCTGGTGGGCAAATGACGCTGACGGCCGTATTGACATCCTTCTCAGCCTCTTTACCCTGGGCTACTTTCTCCTCCACTGGTTCCTGGCCGTCCCTGTCTGGGACAGATATTTGCTGCCAATTCTGCCCATTGCGGCCGTGTTGATTGGGCGAGGGCTGAGTCGGGATTGGGGATTACCACGGAATCTCCAGGTTGCAGTCTCCCTTCTTTTTGTCATCGTTTTATTGTTTGCTGCCTTGCCCGCCCGTTACGGCCGTTACCCCGTAGGCGGGCAGGCGGCGGCGGACCAAGGCGCGGGGGCCATTGCCCAATACCTGGCAGACGCGCCTTACGGGACGGTGTTGTACGATCATTGGTACAGTTGGCAGTGGCGGTATCATCTGTTTGACAAGCGGGTGTATGTCAGTTGGTTCCCGCATGGGGCCGTGCTGGCGGAGAATTTGCAGGCGTTTGGCCGGGATGGGAACCCGCGTTATGTGGCTTTGCCGGATACGGCCGTCTCCCAACCCATTCAGCGCGCCACCCGGGAGGCCGGTTTCCAATTGCGCCCCGTCGCCAACGAAGGTAAGATCACCCTCTACCAAATTGTACCGGCCGAGACGCCCTAATGAACCAATCACGTATCACGTATCACGCCTCACGCAGCCTCCCTTACGCCTTCCTGCTGGCCTTCATTCTCCTTTTCTTCCACAAAATGGCCTTCAGTAACCTCATTTTGGCGCGGGGGGACACCTTTTTGTATTTTTACCCCTACTGGCAGGCGGCAGCGGATGCGCTGCGGGACGGCCGTATCCCCCTGTGGAATACGCAGTTATTTTTGGGCGCCCCCCTGCTGGCGAATAGTCAGGTCGGCTTCTTCTACCCGCTCAATTGGCCGGTCTGGCTGCTTTTGCCCACGCCTTACGCTGTCAGCGCCTCCATCCTGCTGCATCTGGCCATTGCTGGAATTGGCGCGTATCTGGCGGCGCGGCGGGCGCTGGGAGTGGGGCGCTGGGCGGCTTTGGTTACGGCCGTCCTCTTTGCCCTCGTCGGCTACGTGACGGCCCAGGTGGAGCATATTAACCAGTTGCAGGGGATGGCCTGGCTGCCCTGGTATCTGGTTGTGCTTGGCGGCGCCCAAATTGGTTCATTCTCCAAGAATGAACCAATTTTACTGCGAAAAACGGCCGCTTTTGCTCTCCTCTTTTCCCTGCAACTGTTGGCGGGGCATACCCAAACCGTCTTTATCAGCGGCGTTATGATTATTGTCTGGCTGGTCGCTCCGGTGATCGGTAATCGGTTAGCGGTAATCGGTGATCGGTCAGCGGCAACTGATCACCGATTACCGGTTACTGATTACCGACCACTAATTACTTCCCTCATTTTTGGCGGCCTGCTGGCTTTGCTTATTACGGCCGTGCAGCTCCTGCCCACGCTGGAATTGGCCCAATTTTCCAACCGGCAGGGGGGATTGGCGGTGAATGAGGTGTTATCCTTTTCCCTCAATCCTCTTTTGCTCACCCGCGCCTTGCTGCCCGCTTACGGGCAGTCGTTGTTTAGCGAGTACACGGCTTTTTTGCCGGTGACGGCCGTACTCCTGGCGATGATTGGCGCGTGGCAGTGGCGGTGGCGGCGCGGTGTTTTCCCGGCGCTGATGCTGGTTGCGGTGGGGCTGTTTCTGGCTTTCGGCGTGTTCAATCCGGCCAACTGGCTGATTGCCCGGCTGCCCGGCTTCAATTTGTTCCGCGTTCCGGCGCGCTGGCTGGTTTTGTATGCCTGGGGGATGGCGCTGCTGGCGGGGGCGGGGTTTTCGGTGATCAGTGATCAGTATTCAGTATTCAGTGAGCAGTTTTCGGTGGAGAAAGCGCTGCGGTGGGGGATGTTTTTGGTGTTGGGATTGATTGTTTGGCTGTTTGCGGCGAATTATTTGGCGATTTGGCTGCCCACGGGGCCGGAAGCGCCGTTGCAGTTGGTGGGATTGCCCACGCTGCTTTTGTGGCTGGTGGAGATGGGGCTGGTTTATTGGCTTGTGACCCGGCGCAAAAATCCACGCTGGCTGCTGCCCATCATCCTGTTGTCTTTATTCTTGTCTTCGCGTAGTCAGCCTTATAACAACCTGACGACGCCGGAAGCGTATTTTGATTTACGGCCGCCCATTGCCCGCTTGCAAGCATTGGCTGGACAGCCGCCGGATCGTTTCCTCAGCCTGTCCGATATTTTCTTTGACGTGGGGGATCAGGCGGAGATTGACACGATTTACCGGGATCAGCTGCCGCCGGAAGCGCGGTATGATTACACGATCGCCATCAAACAAAAAGAGATTATTGCGCCCAATTTGCCGCTGGCGTATGGGCTGGCGTCCGTGGATGGTTTTGACGGGGGGATTTTGCCGCTGCGGGCGTACAGCCAGTTGATGCGGGTGATTTTGCCGGAAGGGGCGGTTACGGTTGACGGCCGTCTCCGGGAAAACCTGGACGGCATACCGGAAGCAAAATGGCTGGACGCCTTCAACGCCCGCTACCTCATTACTGACAAGACAGGCGACGTCTGGCGCGAAGGCGTCTTCTTTGACCAGGCGCATCCCGTCACGCTGGAGGAGGGGGAGACGGTCAGCGTGGGTTACGTGCCCGATTTTACGGCGGACGCGCTTTGGATAATCGCTTCGGCGCAGCCGGGGGATGTGTTGGTGGAAACGGCCGTAACTGCCTACCGCCTCATCCCCGAACAAATCGGCGACAACCTCTACGCCGCTGTTTTCCCCCAACCAATTGTCCCCACCGCCATCACCCTGTCTTCGTGTGATTTGTTGGCGCAAGGGGGCGAGACGGCGCGGAATGGCGCTGTTGCGTTTGCTCAGGATGATACCGCGCCGTCCCGCCCCTACGCCTCATCCCCTCACTCCCTCACCCCTGCATCCTGCCAAATAAACGCCCTCACCCTCGTCAACACCGCCAACGATACCTTCCAATCCCTCGTCCCCGGTCAATACCGCCTCATCCATTCCGGCGACGTGAAGATTTACGAGAACCTGGACGCGCTGCCCCGCGCCTTTTTGCTGTACGATACTATCTGGCAGCCGGACATTGAGGCCAGCGTCGCGGCCATGCTGGACCCCGCCTTTGATCCCCGGCAAACGGCCGTACTCATCCAACCAGCCTCAACTGCCAATTACCCAGTTACCCAATTACCCAATTACCCAATTACCCAATTACCCAATTACCCAATTACCCAATCGCCAATTACCATCACCCAATACGCCCCCGAACAAATCGCCATCACCACCAACACGCCCGCCGATGCTCTACTCTTGTTGACTGAATCCGCCTATCCCGGCTGGCAGGCGGCCGTTGATGGCGTTCCCACTCCTATCTACCGGGCTGACGCCAACTTTCAGGCCGTTTTTGTGCCGGAAGGCGAGCATGAGGTGGTTTTCACGTTTGAATCAAGGAGTTTTGGGTACGGCCGTATTTTCACCCTCCTCGGCCTGGGGATAATAGCCGCATTAGCCTTCACCCTCCTGTGGTTGCAGCAATTCTAAATGTAAATTTGCCCAAGCGCTTCAATTTAAGTTAAATACTTCCCAAACAAGACGGGAGAGTACAAGATGGGTAAAAAAGCACAAGTTCGTCATTTTATTGAACAGTTAAGCCAAACTGCCAGCAC
>JAJRTP010000382.1 GCA_024278255.1 Chloroflexota bacterium
AAAAAATTCCCGGATGGAAGGACAAAATTCTCTTTACGCCCGGCCCGCTGACGACGAGCCGGACGGTGAAGCAAGCCTTGCTGCGCGATTTGGGATCGCGGGATTTTGAGTTTATCGAAACGGTGCGGCAGATTCGGCAGGCACTGCTGGAGCTGGGGCAGGCAGCCAGCCCGGAGTATGAGGCGGTGCTGATGCAGGGGAGCGGCACGTTTGGCATGGAAGCGGTTTTCTCCACCATTACGCCGCCGGACGGCAAGTGGCTGATCATCGTGAATGGGGCTTACGGCCGTCGCATGGCCCACATTTGTGACGTGTTGGGGATTGATACGGCCGTTCTGACCATCCCGGAAAACCGCAAACCCGACCCGGCGCAGGTAGAAGCCGCTCTTGCCGCAGATGAGACCGTCAGCCACGTCGCCATTGTGCATTGCGAGACGACGACCGGCATTTTTAACCCGGTGGCGGAAATTGGAGCGATTGTGGCGGAATACGGCCGTACCTATTTCGTAGATGCGATGAGCAGCTTCGGCGCCGTCCCCCTGAATCTGGCGGAGGCGCATGTGGATTTCCTCGTCTCTTCGGCCAACAAGTGCATTGAAGGCGTGCCCGGTTTCAGCTTCGTCCTGGCGCGGCGGGCGGCGCTGTTGGCGGCGGAAGGGTACGCTCGCAGCGTGTCGCTGGATTTGCTGGCCCAGTGGCGCGGGCTGGAGGCCAACGGACAGTTCCGCTTCACCCCGCCGACGCACGCCTTGCTCGCTTTCCGGCAGGCGTTGGCGGAATTGGCGCAGGAGGGGAGCGTAGACGGCCGTGCCGCCCGCTACCGCCGCAATTACGAGACCCTGCTTGCCGGGATGCGCCGTCTCGGTTTCCGCGAGTATTTGCAGCCGGAAGACCAGGGATACATCATCACCTCTTTTCACTACCCGGATCACCCCCATTTCGACTTTCCCCGTTTTTACGAGGCGCTCAACCGACGGGATTTCGTCATCTATCCCGGCAAGGTCAGCGACGCCGACTGTTTCCGTATCGGGCACATCGGCCGTATCTTTGAGCCGGACGTAAAAGCGCTGCTGGCGGCGATTGGGGATGTGTTGGCTGAGATGGGGATAGCGCTTGGCGAATAAATTCGCGGCAACGTTTGCCAAGTCCGCCTTCGCGGACTAGCATGTATTGACTGAAACCCAGTCGGCGCAGGCCGACTTTGCTATTGTTGCTGCAATTTTAATTGCTGAAGGAGGTAAAATGAGATCGCCATACACACAACTTTACGTTCATATTGTTTGGGCCACGTGGGACAGATTGCCCTTGATTACGGAGGCTATCGAACCCCGATTGTATGCCGCTATTGCCGCAAAATGCCGCAGCCTGAAATGTGAGCCGTTAGCGATTGGCGGCATAGAGGATCATGTGCATTTGTTAACCCGGTTTCATACGACCAGCGCCATTGCGAAGTTGGTGAAGGGATCATCGTCGCATCTGGTTACGCATGAAATCAGGCGCGGGGAATTTTTCAAATGGCAGGGAGCGTATGGTGCATTTACTTTGAGAAAAAGTGAAGTGCCGCAAGTAAAGGCTTATATTTTGAATCAGAAACAGCATCATGCCGAGGGAAATGTGGTTGAGGCTTGGGAGCAGGGGATGTATTGGCCGAAATCTGGTGAGTGAATCGGCGAATAAATTCGCGGCAACAGTTGCCAAGTCCGCCTTCGCGGACTGTGGAGCAAGCCTGCCCAAAATCCAGTCGGCGGAGGCCGACTTTGCGGCCGTTGCAGCGATTTCAATCGCCCAGAACCATGAATGAATTAAACCACCTCAAATCCGAAGGCGACGTCAACTTTTCCCCCTTACGGCGGGAATGGTACGAGCGCGACCTCGACGAAAAAACCCGCCAACTGCTGGACGAAGACGGCCGTTACTTCCTGCACCAATCCCTCTCCACCCCCTGCCTCAACGCCCTGCAAAGCTGCGACGGCATCTACCTGGAAGACGTACAGGGGCGGCGGTATATGGATTTTCATGGCAACTACGTCCATCAAGTCGGCTTTGGGCATCCGGCCGTTATCCAGGCGATCACCGAACAGATGGCTACGCTTTCCTTCTCCCCGCGCCGGTATACGAATGTTACGGCCGTAACCCTGGCCAAAAAGCTGGCGGAACTGGCGCCCGGCGATCTGAACCGCGTCCTCTTTGCTCCCGGCGGCGCGGAGGCCATCGGCATGGCCCTGAAGCTGGCGCGCGCGGCCACGGGGCGGCACAAAACCATCTCCATGTGGGATTCCTTCCACGGGGCCACGCTGGACGCCATCTCCATCGGCGGCGAGCGGCTGTTCCGGGCCAACATCGGCCCCCTGCTGCCCGGCGCGGAGCATGTTCCCCCGCCGGACGAATACCGCTGCCTCTGGGATTGCCAGACGCGGGGCGGCTGCGATTTGAAATGCGCCGCCTACATTGAATATGTGCTGGAGAAGGAAGGGGACGTAGCCGCCGTCATCGCCGAACCGGTGCGCAGCGTGCCCTACATCCCCCGCGCTGAATACTGGCAGGCTGTTCGCGCCGCTTGCGACCGGCATGGGGCGCTGCTCATTTTTGACGAGATTCCCCACGCTTTGGGGCGCACCGGCAAGATGTTCACCTGCGAGAATTTTGGCGTGACGCCGGACATTCTGGTGTTGGGCAAGGGGTTGGGCGGCGGCATTTTGCCGTTGGCGGCCATCGTGGCGCGGGACGATCTGAATGTGGCGGCGGAACAGGCGTTGGGCCACTACACGCACGAGAAGAACCCCGTTCTGTGCGCAGCGGCGCTGGCAACCATCCGCGTCATCGAGGAGGAGAATTTGCTGCAAAATGCGCGGACGGTGGGCGATCACGCCTTGCGCCGGATGCGGCAGATGATGGCCCGCCACCCGCTCATCGGGGATGTGCGTGGTCTGGGGTTGATGCTGGGGCTGGAGTTGGTATTGGACAGGAACACGCGGGAAAGGGCTACGGCCGTTGCCGAGCAAATCATGTACTGCGCCCTACGCAAAGGGTTGAGCTTCAAGCTGCTCATGGGCAATACCATCGGCCTCTTCCCGCCCCTCACCATCACGATGGAGCAGATGGATGAGGCATTGGATATTATTGAGGAATGTTTGGTAATTAGGTAATTAGGTAATTGGGTAATCGGGTAATTACTCAGTTACCCAATTACCCAATTACAAAAAGGAGACAAAAAATGAATTTCGTATTTCAACGTTCTTACCGGGGGCCATTGCAGGCCATTATTCTGGATTGGGCGGGGACGACGCTGGATTATGGCTGTTATGCCCCGGCCGTCGTTTTTATTGCCGTATACAAGGAACAGGGCGTGCCCATCACCATTGAGGAAGCCCGCAAGCCGATGGGGGCGCACAAGAAGGTGCATATCCGCAAAATCTCCCAGCAGCCTTCTGTGCGGCAGCGCTGGTATGAGGTTCACGGCCGTTACCCCGCCGAAGAAGACGTGGAAACCATGTTCGCCAGCTTCATCCCCCAGCAGATGGCCGTCCTGGCCGATTATTCCGACCTTATCCCCGGCACAGTGGAAGCCATTCAGTCGTTCCGCGACATGGGGCTGAAAATTGGTTCCACTACCGGTTACATGACCGATATGACGAACCTGATCAAGGAAGAAGCCGCCCGGCGCGGCTACGCCCCCGA
>JAJRTP010000383.1 GCA_024278255.1 Chloroflexota bacterium
CGAGGTCGAAGGCGCGGGCGCGGTCGAGGGCGCGGTCGAGGTCGAAGGCGCGGGCGCGGTCGAGGGCGCGGTCGAGGTCGAAGGCGCGGGCGCGGTCGAGGGCGCGGGAAAGCAGAAAGGCGCGCAGCGCAGGCGGCCTGTAGGCCGCCTGCATCTGCGCGCCTTTCTGCACCGCCCATTGCAGCAGTGCCAGCAGTTGCGCGTCATCCGCCAGCAGTTGCGCGTCATCCGCCAGCAGTTGCCCGGCCGCTTCCAGGTACAGTTCGCCAAACTCTGTCGCGTCGTCCAACATCCCCGCCGTCAGCAAAAACAGTTCCCGACAGCGGTCATCCCCCACGTACTGCATCAGCCGGGCTACCGTGCCCCGCTTCTCGTTGTCCACAATATACCGCGCCGCGTAATACTCTTGCAGCGTCAAATGGGAAAAAGAGTGAATCTGCCGCGCCCGCTCTACAAAAATACCGTGCTGCGCTTCCATTGCTCGCAGCACCCGCTCCCCGTCCGGTTCCTCCAGCCCCGGTACACCTTGCAGGTAGGTTTCAATCAACCGCACCACCTTCTTTTCCCGCAAAAAGTACTCACTCTCGGTAAAAGTGGCGGCAGCAATGTGGGCTAGCATCTTCTGCTTGTGCTTCAGGGAAAGCTGCTTGTACACCGTGTCCCGCGCAATGTTGCGGCTGCTGTCCCACTTCACCAGTAAAGCCCGCGTCGCCTCCTCGTAAATCTCATCCCGGTTAGGCGGGAACTCCCCCCGTTCCTCATACACCAGACACAACAGCGCCAGCAGCAGCGGCACCTGCGCCAATTCCCGCACCGCTTTGTTTTCCACATCCTCCAGCAGTGCTTTCCGGCAGTTTTGCCGCTTCACCTCGTCATAACTGAACCATTGGTCAATGTACCGCCCCATCTGCGCCGTATCAAAATCAGCCATCTCTACGTATTCAAACTGGGTAAAGGTATAATCGGTCGCCGCCACGCGGCAGGTAATGAGGATGGGGCAATTGCTATACCGGTAGACAAAATCATTCAGCCGCCGGATCAAATCCGCCCGCTTGTTATCCGCCAGATTCACCTCGTCCAGCCCGTCAAACAGCACAATGGCGTCCCCGTTTTTCAGCAGCCGCTCCACAAACGCCGCTGCTTCGGGAAACTGGTGTACTTCAAACTGGTGAACGATAAAGGGCACAATCTCCATCCCACTGTCGGAAAGTTCCTTGAGCGTGACAAAAACCGGCGTCTTTTTGATTTCTCCCTCTATCGCCCGCAGGGCGGTATGTTTGAGAAACGTTGTCTTGCCCGCGCCTGGTTTGCCCAAAATAAACAGCTTGTCATGTTCCGCCACCACTTCGTCGCCCGGCAGCCGCTTCAGCCGCCCCAGCCGCTCAAAATCGCGAGGATCATGTTCCGCCATTAATCGGGCAACATCGTAACGGCGGTCAGCGCTGGGCTTGTCCAGCACGTTGACGTGGGTAAACACATTTTCCAGCGGTTCCGCTTCCATCCGCCCCAGCACCCGCACAAAACCTACCCGTTCATACAGGCTGGCGTAATAGTTCTCAATGCTCCAGCACCACCTGACTTCATCAACGGCACGTTTGCCAACTTTTTCGGCGATTTTTTGCCCGTACTGCTGCCACAACCAGTTCACACTGAGGGCAATTTGAGCCTGTACGTCCGGGGGAATGAGTTGGTTCATGGGGTTACTCCCTTATCCTCACATTATCACACTAAACGCCTACAACCGATAATACCAACGGCCGCTCTCTCCGGCAAACCGCCGAATGCCCCATACTTGCCGTACACCGCCAACATCGTCGTCGAATGCAATTCGACGCCTGAGACGGGAAACACGCTAAAGCGCGTTAAAATTGTTTTCCCAAGTAGCCGCGGTATCCCTACCGCGCAGGAGCTAACGCGGTAGGGATACCGCGGCTACAATTGTCATAACTTGGTGAAGAATGACGCCAATCCCTGTTACAATCTGCGTATAAATCTCCCCTTTTTCATCGTATAATGTAAGGTGGAATCAAGTTTTGTGTCGCCAACGCCTCAGACACGACAGCCTGCATCGGAGCCACAATTTCTTTCGTTATTTATTTTCCCGGAAACTGGAAGGGCGAATGCCCAGTTTCCGGAAAAATCAGGAATTTCAACGGAGGACCCTCATGACCAAACTACACGAATTACACGAATTAGGCCAATCCACCTGGCTCAATTACATGCGCCGGGCCTTTATCGAGTCCGGCGAACTACGGCAGCGTATCGCCGACGGCATCCAGGGCGTCACGGCTAACGCGGCCATCTTTGAGAAAACGGTAGCCGCCTGCGCCGACTATGACGACGACATCCGCCGGGAAGTGGCCGCCGGGGCGCCCATCAAGGAAATCCAGGAACATTTGATGGCCCACGATGCGCGCACGGCCGCCGACTTTTTGCACATCATCTTTGAAGAAACGGCCGGGCTGGACGGCTTTGCCAGCCTGGAAATTGACCCGGCCCACGCCCAAAATACAACCCTCACCGTGGCCGCCGCCCGGCACATGGGGCATCAGATTGACCGGGGCAACTCCATGGTGGAAATTCCGGCCACGCCGGCCGGTCTGGAAGCAGTAACAGCCTTGATTGGCGACGGGCAATGCGTCAATATCACCCACATTTTCTCCGTCGAGCAGTACGAAAAAGCGGCGCAGGCTTATCTGGAGGGGATGGAATACCTGTTCCGGGTGAATAACCAGTGGCCGTTTACGCCTACGGCCGTAGCCTCCTTCTCCGTCAGCGCCATTGACAGCGCCATAGACGACCTGCTCGTGCAAATGGGCCATTTCGAACTGCAAGGACAAGCGGGCATCGCTATGGCCAAAGTGGCCTACGACCGCTACCGCCACATCTTCAGCGGCCCTGATTGGGAGAAGATGGTGAAAGAGGAAGCCCGTCCCCTGCGCCTGAAATGGGCACGCACCACACCGCGCAGCTTCTCCTATCCCGACACCTATTACATTGACGCCCTCATCGGCCCCGGTACCATCGTCACCTTCTCCCCGGCCACGCTCAACGCCTTTCTGGATCACGGCACAGTGTCCGGCAGTCTGACGATGGATTTAGACAAGGCCAAAGCGCACCTGGACCGGCTGGCTGAATTGGGTCTTGACCTGGAAGCCATCGCCGAACAGTTGCAGCGGGAGTACCTCATCGCCTCCGACAAGCAGTTCCAGGTGATCATGGCCGCGCTGAGCAAAAAGCGGGATGAACTGGAGAGCAACTGGCAGCCGATGCGCCTGGCGCTGGCCGCGGAAACGCCCGTCTTTGACGAGGTATTCCGGCAGCTTTGCGACGACCGGGTGATGTGCCGCATCTGGACGCACGACGAGACGCTCTGGCCGGATACGGCCGTACCCCAACTCGACTGGCTGCACGTCCTGCCC
>JAJRTP010000384.1 GCA_024278255.1 Chloroflexota bacterium
CGCAAACGGCCGTTACCTTTCACCACGAGGGTAACGGCCATTTATTTTTCTATCTGCTGCTAGACGGCCGTCCAACCATAATACGGCCGTTCCATTTTGCATATCTTCACCAAATCACCCATTTTATTGTGACGATGAGCGTACATAGTCAGATCATGAGCCATGTCCACTGTGGTGGCATTGTTAAGGGACGCCGGGTCTAAACTCAAATCCAGACACAACAGCCGCATCTCGCTAATGCTGAAACTGGTTTGTAAACCCTGTATGATATGTTTTAGGTAGACGGCCGTGTCCGGATCAAGTTCAGCTAACGACACAGCGCGGCTGCCCTGCTGCACCTGCTGAATCTGCACATTATCATCTCCATTAGCAAACTGCCCGGTAAAATTACCCCCGATTGAAATTTGCACATCTGGTTTATTGTCACTCATCATCACGCTCCACATCCGGCATTAAGATAAATCGTCACGGAATCAGTTGCCTGCAAGCCGCCGCTATCCGTCACCACCACTGTAATAATATGCTCTTCCTCACAAACTACCGAGTAAAGCTATGCCTCAATGACATGACCCGACCCCAAACCGGGCCGTTGGAATAAAATATCCGGTCTATTCGTGGACCACACGATTGATGCCTCCGGCAGATCACCATCTTCCTCATCGTTGACCTCTGCCTGCAACGTAACAACATTATTGTAAACACGAGTAGCTTTACTGAAAAAAGGTTGATTTCACCGCGGAGACGCAAAGAACGCAGAGATTTTTCTCTGGGAGGCTCTAAATTCTTTGCGCCCTCCGCGCCTCTGCGGTTAGTTTTTTCAGTAGACTCATAGATATAAACGAGAATACAGCCCGTTTTACGGCATGAGAAGGATACCGTGGTGACAAAATACAATTCACCATAATATGTTATAATGAGAATGTAATCGTATCGAAAGAGGTGAAAAATGGTTATGCAAGCCATAGCTCCCGCGCAAACTGAACAACCCACACTAAAAATGAGCTTTGATGCTTACCTGGATTGGGCCGGCGAAGACACGCACGCCGAGTGGGTCAATGGAGAAGTTATTGTTTTTATGCCTGCAAAAAATGTACACCAGGTCGTTGTTGGTTTTCTCTATCGCCTGCTAAGTCTGTTTGCTGACTCATTTAACGTGGGGCAAGTTCGGATAGCTCCCCTGGGGATGCGTTTGGCGCATTCAATGCGGGAACCGGATATTTTATTTGTCGCCAAAACGCACGAAGATCGCCTGACGGACAATTGGCTGGAAGGACCGGCCGACCTGGTAATAGAAGTGGTATCTGACGACAGTGTGCGCCGCGACCGGGACGAAAAATTCCGTGAATACCGGGAAGCGGGCATCCTGGAATACTGGATTATTGATCCGCGCCCCGGCAAGCTGCGGGCAGATTTCTTCTCTTTGCAGGATGGGGAGTATACGTTATTGGCTACGGAAGATGACGAATGGGTCAATTCAGCCGTCGTCAAGGGATTTGGGCTGCGGCCGGCCTGGTTATGGCAGGCACAAGAACTCAATCCGCTGGTTTGCGCGTTGGAGATTGAGGGGATGACGGCCGTGATTCAGAAGCTGTTGGAGAAAGTAACTGAGTAATCAGGTAATCGGGTAATTACCCGATTACCTCATCCAGTTAGTAGCCGCGGTATCCCTACCGCGCAAGCGTAAACGCGGTAGGGATACCGCGGCTACTGAAATGAAACACACCCATTACCAATCACCCAATTACCTCATCCAGCTCGGCAGAAAGCGCGTCCAGTTCCGCCTGGGCAACAACTTGTTCCCGGCGCAGCTCCTGCCAGCGGGTATCATCTTTGGCCCGGCGGGCGCGGACGATGTCGTAAGCCAGTTGCGCCAGCCACGCCTCCGTCTCCTCAATTTGCTCGATTAGCTGGTGGCGGCGACGGCCGACTGCCTTCTTTTCCTTCTTACTCACCGGCGGCGGCTCATACTCCTCCAGCCAACTGAGGTCCACCGGCTCCACTTCCTTCTCCTCCGTCGGCAGCCCAACTTTGGAGACAACGACCGTATCCCCGCCTGCCCGCGCCGCCAAAAATTCCTGGTACGTACCGGTAAAGATGTACATACGGCCGTCCCGAATTTCCCAGATTTGCGTCGCCAGCCGGTCTACCAGATAGCGGTCATGGGAAACCAGCACAATCGTGCCGTCATACTGCTCCAGCGCCGTTTGCAATATCTCCTGCGAAGGAATGTCCAGATGGTTTGTCGGCTCATCCAGCAGCAGTAAATTGGCCTCATCCAGCGCCAGCAAAGCCAACGCCAGCCGCCCCCGCTCCCCGCCGCTCAGGCTGCTCACCCGCTTGAATACGTCGTCCCCGCGAAACAGGTAGCGGGCCAAATGGCTGCGGGCGGCCGTTTCTGACATCGCTTTGTGGGCCAACAGTTCGTCAATCACCCGGTTGGCCGGGTTCAACTGCTCATGTCCCTGGGCAAAGTAGCCGGGTTTGATCTCATCCCCCAGACGCAGCTTGCCGCGCAACGGCCGTATTTCCCCCATAAGGGTGCGCAGGAGCGTACTCTTGCCGCTGCCATTCGGCCCAATCAGGGCAGCACAATCCAGCCGCTCCAGCCGAATATCGTCCGCATCAAATAACGGCCGTGCCGGATAGCCAATTTGCAACCGTTTACTCATCACCACCCGCTCACTGCCCCGCTGTTCTGCCGCCAACCGCACTTTCAGATCAGGCATTCGGCTGGCAGGCACAGGCAGTTCCCGGATGCGCTTTTCCGCTTCGTTGACGCTGAAAGTGCGCACCCGTCCCCCCACTTTCAACCAACTTTGGCTCTGCATCTCCGCCACACCCACCTGCTCAATGAGGACAATCTCCCGCGTCAGCCGCTTGA
>JAJRTP010000385.1 GCA_024278255.1 Chloroflexota bacterium
GTGCAACGCTACAAGCCACCACCTTTGGTGGTGGTAATTGACTATGGCCTGATGTGGTTGAATCACACGGCCGTAACCGACTGAACACTACTCTATGGCGGCTGCGTGCCGTTCTTAAAACACTCCATTTCCCCCCTGACGCCATTTTACACTCCTCGCGTCACCAGATCAGTTTGACGCCGGAACCGTATGTCCGGTCAGATTTCGAGATTTTCCAGAAACTTATCCGCCAGGCCCAATTTGAACCAGACGTGGTGCATCAAGCGCATTTGCTGCGTCAGGCGTTGGCCTATTGTACCGGCAACTTTTGTGAAGGGATTTTTACTGAATGGTGTCTGGCGGAACGGGAGCGGCTGACCCGCTTGCGGCTGCGGGCTATGGGACAGTTGATGCACTGCCTGATGAAAACGGGGGCTTTAGTTGAAGCTGCTGAAATAGGGCAGGAAATTCTGCAAACAGACCCGCTGCGTGAAGAAGTTCACCGGGCGCTTATACAATGTTACGGGCAGCGACAGCTTTACGGCCGTGCCCTGCGCCAGTTTCACCTTTGTGCAGAACTACTGCTAAAAGAATTAAACGTATCACCTATGCCGGAAACTACCAGGCTGTTTCACGAAATCCTGGCCCAACGATCCCGGATCATCAAGCATGATCTGGCCGCATCCTCTGAATTACAGGAAGCATTTGGTCAATTCCAGGCTGCCAGTGACAGACTTAGTAAGGTATTAGCTCAAAGCGACATATCAATTTAGGGACAAGTAAATCATGCGCCGAACTTTCATTTTTATCGCTGCTCTGTGTGTTTTATTATTGTTTGTTCTTGGGAGAACGCTTACCCTGCAAGCCCAGGATGAGACGCCGGATGATGGCTCGGTGGAAGATATTGTCATTACGGCCGTAGACGAAACCGGTTTCCCCACCATTACCGCGACCATCCGCCTGTTGGATAGTGCGGGATTTCCCATTGATAATATCTCACAGACAGCTATTGAGGTAACGGAAGCGGGGCGGCCTGTTACCCTGATAAATTTTTCAGCAAATGATGATGGCCCCGTATGGGGACACTTAGTCGTAGATGCCGGCGCACAACTCACGAGGGACCGTTGGGCTATCATGCAAGACAGCATTAGCCTTTTTTCCGAAGAGGCTATGAAAGAAGGGGATCGCATTGCGGTAACAGCCATAGAAGGCAGTAGGCGTGATTCTATACGGCCGTTTACCACCAGCCAGGAAGATATTCAAACGGCCCTGGACCCAGGCAGTTACGAACCATCCTTTTGCCGCAATCCAGCTTCGAGTGACTGTCTGACCGACTCGCTAACAGATCTCAACAAAATTCTGGATGGTTTCGATGACGCCCAAAATCAACCCAGCTTTATTATTTTCTTCACTGCTGGTTTGGAAACGACAATAGGGGGTATGTCAGACCTGACAGACAAAGCCAACCGGCTGGGAATCCCTATCTACACCGTCCTGGTACAGGGGCAGGGAGAGGTAGAGATGGCTCGGGAATTGGGCATCAATAGTGGCGGAGATTCACTGACCTACACTAATGATACTGATTTGAGCGAGTTCTACCAGGACATTCTGGCAAAAGCCCGTCCCCAATACCAGTTGGTATACCGCTCGCCAAACATCAAAGAGGGCGAGCCGGTAGAATTACAAGTAACCGAGCCAGACAGCGGCGTCACCGCCCAAGGCAGTTTTATCATTGACTCCATTGAACCACCCTTTGTCACCATTGAACCAATAGAGGCGTTACAGTTGTCACCGGAAACAACCGGGCAAATCATTTTTGCCAAAGCTATCTTTCGTGACACCCATGATCGAGATCTGACAGAAGCTACCTTACTGTTAAATGGAACAGAAATCCAAAAGATTGAAGCGACTGATGAGACGCCGATTAACCCCACGCAAATCGAATTTCTGTTAACAGGCGCTGGCATTCCCTGGGAAAAAATGAAAAACGGAGAAGGGGAATTGGTTGTGGAAGTGGTAGATGAACTCAACATCTCTTCCCGGTCCGACAAAATTCCAGTGACTATAATGACCCAAATAGACCCTGGCCCCACTGAGGAACCAGAGACTATACCTCCCACTACTCTTGAGTCAACGGCCGTCCCGGATGATAGTGGGGAAAGCAGCGCTGCTCCTGGCTTCACCAATACTAATATGCTCATTTTATTTGGTATGGTCTTGTTAATTGCAGGCGTGGTTATCGTTATTGCCGTTAAGAAAAAGCAAGAACCGGGGCAAAGTATACGCCAGACCTTTGTGGAACAGTTTGACCGAATTACCAAGATTATCAGCCGGGCAGGGGAAGCCAAAGCGTATCTGATCGTTCTGGAGGGAGATACCAGTGTAGGCAAACATCTGGAAATATATGACACTACAACGATTGGCCGGGCCAAGCAAGATTCTGATCTTATCTTCCAGCAATATGACGAAACCAGCCCCATCAGCCGCCGCCACTGCACCATTATTGACGAAGAAGATCATTTTGCGATCCGGGATGAGGACAGTGCCAACGGTACGTATCTGAATGGCGTGCGTTTGGAACCGATGGTTCCCAGAGAGTTGTACGACGGTGATGAAATAGAATTAGCCCGCGTAGAACGGGGCGGTGTAAAGTTTGAATTTCAATTGGCGTCTCCGGCAACCAGGACACCGGACACGAAAATAGATGATTCTAATTTGACAATGTTAGATTTAAGGGCTGAGAGCTTTTCTCAGCCGAGATTTACGAGAACGAGCTCGATTATCAAGATGTTTGACAATTAACTCGGCCGCTTGTTGCGGTGACAACTGTGGCAAAGGCATAGTTGCCCGCAACAA
>JAJRTP010000386.1 GCA_024278255.1 Chloroflexota bacterium
AGTCGGCGAGGGCGGCTTCCAGCTCGGCGGGGGAGGCGTTCAACGGAACGCCGGCCGCCTTGGCCGCCACCAGGTCGTCACGGGGCGGTATCATGTTCGGGAAGCGGCGTCCCCGGAACTGGTTCAGAAACTCCCGCGCGTTCAACTGTTCCACCGGCGCATCGGCGTTGGCGGTGCTGTTCGCCGGGCCGGCCAACAGCGCAAAGGCCACCGCCAGCAAGGCAATCGCCAGCCCTGCCGAGAGTGCCAGGAAACCTGTTTTGCGAAGATTTTTCGGGTTCATACGTTCTCCTCACTTGTAGTAAATCTGGTTCTACGTTTCCCTCGAAGAATCGAGGTTTCTGTGAAACCAATCAACAGTAGAAAACATCTGTGTATTCCTTCGATAGGCCTCCTCCTTTTTTGATGCTAATCTTATGTATTGCAAAAATCCCGATGGCGACTAAAGCCGCGCCTGGAGTTGCGCCAGTTTTTCACCCCTCCAGGGGCGGCCCCAATCGCTCTGCCGGCGATGGGGGGAACCACCTGCGCCGGTGAAACGTCATACATTTTAGAAGGCTGGTCTTCGCTCTCACTCTTCTGCGAGGTTTGACAATCCTATGAAACTGGTAAAAACCCTTGCCCTCCTTTGGATAACCTTGCTGGCGGCTTGCGCCGTCCCGCCCGCGCCCCCTGCGCCGGCTGCGGCAACCGCTGCTTCGCCGCTGGTCACGCCCGCCGCCGCGCCCGGCGCGCGGAAGGAATCGCCGGCAACGGCTTCTCCCATCGCCACGCCGCGTCGCCTTCTCCTTTCGCCGGAGGAAGCGGGCGCCGGGGGGAAAAAAGAGTCGCCTGTGCTGGTCTATCACCGGCAGGGCGGCCTTGCCAACAGCGACGAAACGTGGGCCCTGTACGCCGACGGCCGGCTGGTCGATTCGATGGGGCAAACAACCTACCTGCCGCCGGGGCGGGTGGAACAACTGCTTCAAAAGTTGGAAATGTTCGGCTTCTTTGAACTGGACTCCAGCTATCTGCCGGATAACCCATGCTGTGACCGGATGACTCACACCATCGCCGTGCGCCGGCATGGGCAAGTCAAGCGCGTCACCACAATGGACGGGACGCCGGAGATGCCGGCGGCCTTGCAGAATACCCTGTCCGAATTGTGGCAGTTGTTCAAGCCAGGGTTGTCAAAACCGCCGGTTCGCTCCCCCGGCCGGTAGGGAATCGGCTTTGGGGGATGGAATTACACCTGGGTTTGTAACCGTTTTCCAAACCACACACTTTGCGTACATTCAAGCTCGGTCAATTGGGGAAAAATAATGGAAACCCTGCCCAGAGATGGTAAAAGAGTACTTCTGCATTATAGCACAGCCCAAACAGGGGTGCAAATATTTTTTCGGCCTGGCTGCCGGACAATTTCCATAACCCAGAACGTGGATGACACGGATTTTTTGGGGGTTTTAAATGTAAAAAGGAACGAACCTTGCGAATTCTTGTTATTGGTGGAACAGGGTTTTCCGGCCCACACGTCATTCGCCGCCTCGGCAATTTGGGGCATGAAATCATCCTGTTTCATCGTGGTCAAACCCAATCTGATTTACCCGCTGGCGTGAAGCACATTCTGGGCGACAGGCGACATCTGGCGGATTTTGCGGACGAGCTGAAACGCTTTGCGCCCCAGATAGTGCTGGATATGATTCCCCGCACCGAACAGGATGCGCGGGGCGTCATGGGCATATTCAAGGGCATCGCACAACGAGTTGTGGCCCTCAGCAGCCAGGATGTCTATCGGGCTTACGGCAAACTCATCCGCATCGAGTTCGGGCCTGTAGAATCTGTTCCTCTCAGCGAGGATGCGCCACTGCGCCGAAAACTCTACCCCTACCGGAAATTGGCCCAAAGGCCGGATGATGACCTGTACCATTATGAAAAAATTCTGGTCGAACGGGTTTTCATGGGCGACCCGCAGCTGCCCGGCACACTTTTGCGCTTGCCGATGGTGTATGGCCCGAGGGACCCCCAGCGCCGGCTGTTCGAGTACCTGAAGCGGATGGACGATGGCCGTCCTGCCATTTTGCTGGGTGAAGGCTTGAGCAACTGGTGTTGGACACGGGGCTACATCGAGAATGTTGCCGCTGCCATTGCGCTGGCTGTGACGGACGAACGGGCTGCCGGCCGCATCTACAACGTGGGGGAAATGGAAGCCCTGTCTACGGCTGAGTGGGTCAGGAAGATTGGGCAAGTGGCAGGATGGAATGGCAAAATAGTCATCGTACCCAAAGAACACCTGCCAGCCCATTTAACGGTAGACATCAACACCGCCCAACATCTTGTCACCGATACCACCCGCATACGGAAGGAACTGGGTTACGACGAACCTGTGCCCCGGACTGAAGCCCTCAGGCGGACAATTGCCTGGGAACGAGCGCATCCGCCAGAGGAGACTGTTCTCAAGCCGTTTGATTATGCAACCGAAGATATTGCCCTGTCCAGGCTGGAGAAGCACAGCGACTACCGATGAATTGCAAAGTCAAAGCCCTGAACCTTGAAAGCTGTCAACTCAGGTGCTTGGTGATGCCCTTGCCGCGATGGGTTTGCCCGCTGCTGTGGACGCCCGCCCCCAGGCCGGCATCCCTCGCAAAGAGATGGCCGCCGCCATAACCGTCGTCCCAGCCCCAAAACCAGGCCTCTCCAGGAGAGCGCCTCCCATTTTACAGAAAAAAGTTGCACAATCCTTCGGGGGTAGCTCCCCATTCAATCGTGGTGAGACGTAGGGCGGGCTTTCAGCCTGCCTCATTTTGCGACAGGCTGAAAGCCTATCCTACATGTTGTGGTTTCTTGCTCGGCATAACCTCATTTTTGTTGCCGCCACGATTATAATGCAGAGCTACCCTTCGGGTTGTGTACAAGAAAATCTGACCTTTCCTGTCTTGACCCTCTTCGACCCACAACGGTCATATCAAACCGCCAATCCTCCCTCCCCCATCTTCCGATACTGCCGCTATATCTTGCGCCCCCCCATAACCATATCCTGTCGAGCAGGCAATTGCCTCCAAACTCTTTCCTCACCCCGAATTCGCGTTCAAGATGGGGAACAGCCCTCAAAGGAGGAATATCCTATTGAGCCATCCCTTCGAAGTGTGATACAATCAAAGGGCCTACGACTGAAAATTGACGACAGCACTTACGCAGTTTATTGTTTTTACAGCGTAGGACAGCCTTTCGAGGCTGTCCGGGCAGGCTGGATAGCCTGCCTTACAAATCTTCCAAAGAGCGCCGTGTAAGTCTTGTTGATGACTGACAACTGGCAGTTGGCGATTGACAATTGACAATTGATGATTGAACTGACGATTGGCCTGCCAGATGCAGGGGAGGAAGGCTATGTTGGCACACCCGCTTGGAAAATGGTTCGGGAAGGCAGGGACGGCGTTTGCGCTGG
>JAJRTP010000387.1 GCA_024278255.1 Chloroflexota bacterium
AAAATTATGGCTATAACAGACTTTCAGACAATTATGTTGCCGTTGATGCAGTTTGCCAGCGATCAACAAGAACACTCTCTTAGGGAAACGATTGATGCTCTGGCAGAACATTTTGATTTGACGGCGGAAGAGCGCAGGCAACTGCTGCCGAGCGGTCGCCAGGCTACGTTCGATAATCGTGTTAGTTGGGCACGGACGCATCTGGCGAAAGCTGGTTTATTGGTTTCTACCAGACGCGATTATTATCGTATTACAGCGCGCGGGTTGGATGTTTTGGCTCAGAAGCCTGAACGAATCAACGTAGCCTTCTTAAAGCAATATGCAGAATTTCGGGAATTTATAAAACCTTCAATCAAGAATCATGACGAGAAAGCTGCCTTTGATGTATCGGAAACGACCGAGACACCAGAAGAAATTATTGAATCTGCTTATTTGCGTGTTCGCCAGGAATTGGCCAACGAACTTTTAGAGCTGATCAAAAGCTGCTCCCCTACTTTTTTTGAGCGTTTAGTTGTGGATTTGCTGGTAACCATGGGATATGGTGGTACGCGCAAAGATGCCGGTGAAGCAATCGGCGGCAGCGGTGATGGCGGTATTGACGGGATTATTAAAGAAGATCGCTTGGGGCTAGATATTGTGTATCTTCAAGCAAAGCGGTGGGACGGTACAGTCTCCCGGCCTGAAATTCAGAAATTTGCCGGAGCCTTGCAGGGGCAACGTGCCAGAAAAGGAATTTTCATCACTACATCATTTTTCTCAAAAGGGGCTGTGGAATATGTGACCCATATTGATTCCAAGATCATTTTGATTGATGGGAATGCTTTAGCGCAATTGCTGATTGACTATAATGTGGGCGTGTTTTCTTTTGCATCGTATGAGATGAAGCGGATTGATTTGGACTATTTCACAGAGGATTAAGTTAGATGGCCATGAATGCTTTTAATCCCACATGCTTAAAACGAATTAGCGGCCCCGGCACGGCCGTACCCCACGCCCGCCGCCGGGAACAGCCCAAAATCTTAATTACCAATTACAAATTAGGCGGTGTTAGAATTTTTCGCCACTTTGGGAGATTACAGCAGATTTTGAAAAAAACAGATTGCGTTTCAGGAGAAAAAATCTGTTCCTTCCTGAATCTGTTGTAGTCATGGCGAAAAATTAAAGACACTATCCAAACTACCAAACAGGAGTAAACGTCATGTCTTTCAAAGACGTATCAAATAAAGCAAATTTTGTTCAGATGGAACTGGACATCCTGAAATTTTGGCAGGAAACAGACGCCTTTAACGAACTGCGCCGCTTGCGGACAGAAAGCGAGGCCGAATATGGCATCTACAGCTTCCTCGATGGGCCGATCACGGCCAATAACCCCATGGGCGTCCATCATGCCTGGGGGCGTACTTACAAGGATTTGTACCAGCGTTATCAGGCCATGCAGGGCAAAAATCAGCGCTGGCAGAATGGCTTTGACTGCCAGGGCTTGTGGGTGGAAGTCAACGTGGAAAAACGGCTGGGCTTCAACAGCAAGCGGGAAATCGAAAAGTTTGGCCTGGACAAATTCACGGCCGAATGCAAAGTGCAGGTGCTTAACTATGCGGCCGTCATCACCGAACAGTCCCGGCGGTTGGGTTACTGGATGGACTGGAATGATCCGGAGACGCTGCGCCAACTGCGTGACCTGATGCAGGAAGATGCGCTGCAAACCGTCACCGTGCCGGGGGCTGACGGGCCGGTGACGGGTACGGTAGAGCAAGTAGTCGGTCAGTTGGGGATGCCCCAGATGGGCGGCTCTTACTTCACCTTCAGCGACGAGAACAATTACCAAATCTGGAGCTTCCTCAAGAAGACGTTTGAGCGGGGCTGGATGTACAAGGGGCGGGATGTGATGCCCTGGTGCGCCCGCTGCGGCACAGGTATCAGCCAGCATGAGATCGTCACCGAAGGGTATCGGGAAGTGACGCATGAATCTGTGTTTGTGCGCTTTCCCTTGCTGGGGCGGGAGAAGGAGGCTTTGCTGGTCTGGACGACGACGCCCTGGACGCTGACGAGTAACGTAGCGGCGGCCGTTGGCCCGGAATTGACTTATGTGAAAGTGCAGGCCGAAGATGGCTGGACGTATTACCTGGCTGAAGGCGCGGTCAAGCAGTCGCTCATCGGCAAATATGAAGTGGTAGGCAAGCTGACCGGCGAGGAGATGCTGGGTTGGGAATACAGCGGACCATTTGATGAGTTAACGGCCGTCACCCAGGCCTTTGCCGAAAGCGATTACACCCATCGCGTCATCCCCTGGAAGGAAGTCGGGGCTGAGGAAGGGACGGGCATTGTCCACATCGCCCCCGGCTGTGGCGCAGAAGACTTTGAACTGAGCAAGGAAAACAACCTGCCCGTCATTGCCCCCCTGGACGAGAACGGCATCTACGTGGCCGGTTTCGATTGGCTGACCGGCCGTTCTGCCCATGACGTGGCCGAGGCTATTTTTGAAAATCTGCGCGAGAAAGGCGTCTACTACCGCAAACAACGGTATGCCCACCGTTACCCGCACTGCTGGCGCTGCGGCTCCGAATTGGTCTACCGGCTGGTGGACGAATGGTTCATCAATATGGGGCCATTGTATGACAAACCGCGCGAGGAATTAACGCCGGAAGAAAAGGCGGCTAGTTTCCGTTACCAGATCATGGATTCTGTGGATCAGGCCACCTGGTATCCTGGTTTTGGCTATGACCGAGAAATGGATTGGCTGCGGAATATGCACGACTGGATGATCAGCAAGAAGCGGTATTACGGCCTGGCTTTACCCATCTATGAATGTGAGGCTTGCGGGCATTTCCACGTGGTGGGCAGCCGGGAAGAGCTGAAGGAGCGGGCGATAGAAGGCTGGGACGAGTTTGAGGGTCATACGCCCCATCGTCCCTACATTGATGCCGTCAAGATCGCCTGCCCCAACTGCGGCGAACCGGTAGAGCGGATTAAAGATGTGGGCAATCCCTGGCTGGATGCGGGTATCGTGGGCATCAGCACGCTCCATTATAGTGTAGACCATGAATACTGGGAGAAATGGTATCCGGCCGACTGGATCAGCGAGAGTTTCCCCGGCCAGTTCCGCAACTGGTTCTACAGTTTGCTGGCCCAAAGCACGTTGATGGCGGATGGGGTTGGCCCGTTTAAGAATTTGTTCAGTTATGCGACGATGGTGGCGGAAGACGGCCGTGAAATGCACAAATCCTGGGGCAACTCCATCGAGTTTAACGAAGCGGCCGACACCATGGGCGCGGACACCATGCGCTGGCTCTTTGCCAGTTGCAAGCCGGAACAAAACCTGCGCTTTGGTTTCCACCGGGGCGACGAAACCCGCCGTCGTTTCCTCATCCCCCTGTGGAACGTGTATTCCTTTCTGGTTTCTTATGCTAATTTGGACGGATGGGAACCGGACAGTGTTCAGTGTTCAGTGTTCAGTGTTCAGTCGCCGAATTTGGAACACGCCCAGATGGATGAATGGATTGTGGAGCGTTTGCGAGAGGTAACGGTAGAGATGCGGGCGGCGCTGGATGTGTACGACGCGGAAAAAGCGACGAAAGCGGCTGAGGCATTCCTGGATGATTTGAGTAACTGGTATGTGCGTCGTTCGCGGCGGCGTTTCTGGAAGAGCGAGGCGGACGCGGACAAAAATGCGGCGTATGCTACGCTGTATCACGTCATGGTGGAATTTACCAAACTGCTGGCCCCGTTTATCCCCTTCACTGCGGAAGCAATCTATCAGAATCTGGTGCGCAGTGTAGATGCAGATGCGCCCCTGAGTGTGCATCATACCTTTTACCCGGAAGCGGATGAGGCGGCGCTGGACCGGCTGCTGTTGGGTAAGATGCGTTTGGCTATTACCACAGCCAGCCTGGGCCGGGCGGCGCGGGCCGCAGCCGACATCAAGCTGCGCCAGCCGTTGGCCAAAGTGCGGGTAAACGTGAGCAGCCAGCAGGAGCAAGATGATTTGCGCGAACTGGCCGGCGTTCTGGCAGATGAGATCAACGTCAAGGAAATTGAGGTGGTCTCGGAAGTGGGCGAACTGGTCAATTACAAGTTGATGCCCAACAATCGCGTGTTGGGGCCGAAATATGGCAAGTTGTTCCCGCAAATCAAGCAGGCATTGATGCAGTTGGACCCGGCGGAAGCGGCGCGTGTGCTGCAATCCGGCGGCACGTTGACGCTGGAAGTGGCTGGTGAAACGGTGCAGCTTTCGGATGAGGATGTGTTGGTACAGACGGAATCGCGGGGGGGCACGGCCGTAGCCAGCGATAAAGGCGTCACCGTGGCCGTCGATACCGAATTGACCCCCGAACTTATCCGGGAAGGGTACGCCCGCGACATCATCCGCCACGTCAACAACATGCGCAAAGACGCCGGTCTGGAAATCTCGGATCGGATCCATCTGGCGTATGTGGCGGATGGGGCTGTGGCGGATGCGTTCCAGATTTTCGCCGATTACATCTCGCAGGAGACGTTGACTTTGGCCTTAACTGCTGGGCCGATGGCGGATGCTTTGTATGAAACAAAAGTAGTTGTTGGTGACCAGGATGTGAAATTGGCTTTGCGGAAAGCGTAGAGCGTATTGCGTATCTGCGGATTTTTACGCAGTACGCACTACGTAATACGCGAATTGACACCCCCTTCCGCCAAACGTATACTTGAAACGGGTTTAATGGAATTCCAGATGATTTCAGGATGAAGGTGTATTTATGCAATTAACTATTGAAGTTCCGGAAAAAGACCTGGTTGCTTTTGGTCAGGAATCCGTTCAGAGAGAAATTGCCCGTACCTTGCGATGGATGAAAATTCGCCAGTCCTTCAAAAAAAATTCGGCTGAACTAAGCTCACTGGATGAACAAATGTATTTTCAGGAACTGGAAGCGATTCGCGCATCCACATGGGACGAGTATAAGCAGGAATTTGTATAGCTATGGAAGTCGTTCTGGATTCCAATGTTTTGTTCTCTGCCCTCATAAGTGGGAAGGAACTATACCTTGATATTTTCAAATCGCTAAAAATTTATGTTCCCGATTTTATTTTTGGCGAAATCTCTAAATATCAGGAAAGAATCATCAGCAAGACGCGCTTGCAAAGTGAGTTTGTTTTCTTCATAACAACCGGGGAAATATTTGAGTTGACGGTTTCGTGATCGTGGAGATTGTGTATGCGTCGTTTGACCATTTTATTGCTGACAGCTGTGGCGGGGGTGATGTGGATTACGGCCGTCAGCCAATCCTCGCCCGCTGCGGCCGAATCTGCCAGACAAACTGCTCCGCCCAACACCCCTCCTGTTGACGCCGCCGCTTTTGCCGCCATGTTTCCCCAGGGAAACAGCGTGCCGGCCAGCGATTTGTGCAGCGATGCCCCGGAAGTGACGTTTGCAGGCAACGCTTTTGGCGGCACGACGGACGTTACCGGCCTGACAGAATCGGCCGACGACCCGGTTTTGAGCGGCATGTGGGGCGCGCCGGCCAGCCCTGCCGGTTTCCGCACCGCCTGGTATTCGCTGCAAACCGCTTTTAACGCCGTCGTCACTATTGACGCTGCCACCAGCAATTATGATACCGTCCTGGGCATTTTTACCGGCACATGCGGCGGTCTGACGCCGGTTACATCCAACGACGATTATACCGGCTTTAACGCGCGGGTAACGTTTACCCTTAAAAAGAACGTGACCTATTACGTGGAGACAGCCGACTGGAGTCCGGGCGCGGCCGGGCAGCAAAATCTGAACCTGTTCATTCAGGCGGAACCGGTAGCGTCGCAATGGCAGCAGTTGGCCGCGTCTAATGGGCTGGAAGCGCCGGCTTCCGTTGCCGTGGGCGGGCAGATTTATGTGGTAGGGGGCGTGGATGCTTCTTCGGCGCGCAGCAATCGGGTCTACCGGTATGATCCCCCGACAAATACCTGGACGCAGATGAGCGCTTTGATTCCGGCGGGGGGCTTGAGCCATACGACGGCCGTTTACCTCAATGGCAAAATTTATACGGCCGGCGGCGATACCGGGGCGCAAAATAATTTCAGTAATCAACATAACGCTTACGACATTGCCCTGAACAGTTGGGCGGTGACAGACCCGGCCGATTTGCCGGTTGGCGTTGGTTGGTCGGCGGCCGTCGCTGTGCCTGGTCAGAATAATGAGTATTATTTGCTGGGTGGCGCCAGTACGGCTGTAGATACGAGTAATCCGTTAACAAATACAACAACTGTGCATAATCAGGTTTGGAAATATAAAATTGATATGAATCAATGGTTTACAGAAACCAATACGATGACCACGCCTCGCTACGGGCATACGGCCGCCTACGTCGGCGGGCGGATATGCGTGGTTGGTGGCGTGGACAATAATACTGCCTTGCTGCTCAGCGGCGAGTGCTGGACGCCGGGCGGGGGAAGCTGGCAGACAATATCTGCCCTGAACATCCCCCGGTACGGGGCAGCCAGTGCGGTGGGGCCGGACGGCCGTTGGTACATTTTTGGTGGTCAGGACGCCAATCATAAGGCAATTTCTGAAGTGGAAGTGTATGACCCGGCTGATCCGGGAGCGGGCTGGCAGCTTTTGGGCATTTCTTATGATTTGGGCAGCGGGCTGAACACGCGGGCGCGCGCCTGGCCGACGGGGCAGTTTATTGGCCGCACTTTGTATGCTTTGGGCGGACGGGATACGATTGAAGGGAATGTGGTTCTTTACGTCCAGACGTTGCAGCCGCCGGGCCGCCTGACTAATTACCTGCCGGTGGTATTGAACGGGACGGGCGATTTTGACGATAATTTCTCTGTGGCCCGGCCGTTAAGCCTGAATGCGCCCCAAAACGGTGATTTTGCCCAATCTACCGACTTTTTTGACGCTTACACGTTTAGTGTGACCGGC
>JAJRTP010000388.1 GCA_024278255.1 Chloroflexota bacterium
AGAAGGCTGCGGCGAAGGGGAATGCGGCGCTTGCACCGTCTTCCTGGATGGAATGGCCGTCATGTCCTGCCTGGTTCCCGCCCCGCGGGCACACGGCGCTAACATCGTTACCATCGAAGGGCTGCCTGAGTGGGCCGGTCAGGACGACGCACTACATCCCTTACAAGAAACATTCATCGAGACAGGTGCGGTGCAATGCGGCTTTTGCATCCCCGGTTTTCTGATGTCAGGAGCCAAACTGCTGGAAGAAGACCCCGCCCCGGAGCTAGAGCAGATTCAACAAGCATTTAGCGGCAATTTATGTCGTTGTACTGGCTATTACAAAATTATTGAAGCGGTAGAGAAGGCTTCTGGAGTGTGAATCATGCGTTTAGAAAAGAAAAAAGATGAAGAACTGGCCGAACGGAAAGGGCTGACCAAACGCACCATTGCTCAGGTTATCTGGCTGGGATTATCTTTTGTCCTCGGCTATTTTCTGGCTAAATACCTCTTTGATTCCGGCGTCCTCACACCGTCTCTTTTCTACGTACAACTTTTCATACCCCGGTCTGTACCTGAATGGGGCTTGCTGGCAATGACCACAATCGCCATTGTCATTGTGCTGCAAGTCATATTTGGTATTGGCTTCATCCTGGCCAGCCCGGAAGGGCGACGGCGCACCGGCGATCCCTCACTCAAATCCCGGCACAAAGACCCCTATGACGACCATTATTGAAATCAGGAGCGGTGCGGCACATTGGCAAATTGGCAAAGCGGGCCGCACCTGAAACAACTATGACTATATCCCAATCTATTCGACGTGTTGACGCAGTTAGTAAAGTGATGGGAACCGCCCATTTCCCCGGTGATTTGACGCCGGACGATTTGCTGTATGGTAAAGTGCTGTTCAGCAATCAACCGCACGCCCGCATGATTTCTATGGATTTGAGCGAGGCGGAGGCGGTGCCGGGTGTGGTGGCTATCCTTACAGCCAAAGACGTGCCAGTAAATGAGTACGGTCTCATTATGCCGGATCAGCCGGTGCTGGTGGGGCTGGGCAGCGCCAAGCCCTACTCGGACATCAGCCGTTGGGAAGGAGAGCAGGTGGCTGTCATTGTGGCAGAGACGGAAGAAGCGGCGGCATTGGCCCGTGATCGTATCAAAATCGAATGGGAACCTCTGCCATTGGTGACAGATATGGAAGAGGCGATGAAGGATGAGATTATTCTTCATCCCTGGCAAGGCACCAATATTCTGATGCACGACCGGATTCGCAAAGGGGATATGGAGGCGGGCTGGGCCGCGGCCGATGTCATTATTGAGGGCAAGTACCGCCTGCCCTATCAGGAGCACGTTTTTCTGCAGCCGGAAGCCGGGCTGGGCTACATTGATGAAGAAGGCCGGGTGACGGTGGAGATTGGCGGCCAATGGACACACGAGGATCGGGAGCAGGTGGCTCATGCGCTGGGGCTGCCGGAGGAGCGGGTGCGCATTATTTATCCGGCCATTGGCGGCGCGTTTGGCGGCAAGGAGGATATGTCGCTGCAAATTGTGCTGGGGCTGGCGGCCATGCGCCTGCATGAGATGGGGATTGATCGTCCGGTACGCATTATCTGGACGCGAGAAGAGAGTATTGTCGGCCATCACAAGCGGCATCCGGCCATTGTGCGAACGAAGTGGGGGGCAACGAAAGAGGGGAAGATTACGGCCGTATCCACCGAAGGTTTCTTAGACAGCGGCGCTTACGCCTATACCAGCACCAAAGTATTGGGCAACTTCCACCTGATGGTAGCTGGCCCGTATGAAATCCCCAACGCCCACATTGACAGCTACGCCATCACCACCAACAACCCGCCGGGCGGTGCATTCCGCGGCTTTGGCGGGCCGCAAGGCGCTTTTGTTGCCGAATTACAAATGAACAAGCTGGCTGCGGCCCTGAAGATGGACCCGGTAGAACTACGCTTGAAAAACGTGCTGCGCGAAGGCAGCCTGATGACGGTGCAGACGGCCGTCCCGCCGGGCATCAGCCTGGCCGAAGTAATTGAGGCGTGCGCGGCGGCAGCGGATCAATATTCAGGGAACAGTGGTCAGTCTTCAGTGGAGGCAGGCGAATTGTCCATCTCCACGCTGCCTGCCAATCCGGCTTCTCTCAAAAAAGGGCGCGGTTTTGCCTGTGCTTTCAAAAATGTAGGCTTTTCTTTTGGCGCGCCGGAAAAGTGTGAAGCAACGATTGAACTGCATGGCGGCCGGGAAATCGAACGAGTTATTTTACATCATGCAGCAGCTGAGGTGGGGCAGGGGTCACACACGGCCCTGATGCAAATGGCGGCTGAAGCCGTTGGCGTAGATGTTTCCCTGGTAGAGCTGGATATGTCAGACACGGCGACCAGTGGTAATTCCGGTTCGGTCTCTGCCTCGCGCATGACGTTTATGGCGGGCAATTCTATTCGGGGCGCAGCGGAGAAAGCGCTGGCTGCCTGGGATGATGAAGATCGTCCGGCGATAGGTTATTTCTGCTACACGCCGCCGCCAACAGAGCCGTATGATCCGGAAACGGGCGTTTGTATGCCTAACTTTGCCTATGGCTACGTGGCGGAAATGGTGGAGGTGACGGTAGATACGGAGACGGGCTTTGTTCACATTGACCGGGTTGTATGCGCGGACGACGTGGGCAAGGCGATTAACCCTACTTCTGTGGAAGGTCAGATTGAGGGAGCGGTGGTGCAAGCGGAGGGGTATGCTTTGATGGAGAATCTTGTGGTGCAGGACGGCCGTATCCAGAACCCCTATCTCAGCCAATACCTCATCCCCGGCATCATGGACATCCCGGACCGGGTGGATTCAGTCATTGTGGAAACGGCCGATCCGTTAGGCCCCTGGGGCGCGCGGGGGATGGCGGAAATGCCATTTCTCCCGTTGGCGCCGGCTTTGGTTACGGCCGTACACGATGCCACCGGTATCTGGTTCGACGAAATCCCCCTGCTGCCATACCGGGTATTGGCCAAACTGCGGGAACAGCCGCCTCAATAGCAGCCCAATATGTTATGTTATTCAAAGATCATCTTGTCCTGATCCGCGGCGGCGGCGACCTGGCTACCGGCGTGGTCTACCGGCTGCATCAGGCCGGCTTCCCGGTGATTGTAACGGAATTGGAACGGCCGTTAGTGGTGCGGCGAAAAGTGGCGGTGGCTACGGCCGTACTCGAAGATCACACCCAAATAGAAAACCTCCACGCCCAACTGTCCCATTCCCTGGAGGAAGCTCTGGAACTGGCCTACACCGCTACCATCCCCGTTCTTATCTCTCCCCAAATTCCGCAATTACCGCAATTACCCATTCTCATTGACGCCCGCATTGCCAAGCGCAACATTGACACCCGGATCGATCAAGCGCCGCTGGTCATTGGCCTGGGGCCGGGCTTTACCGCCGGGGTTGATTGCCACGCCGTCATCGAAACCATGCGCGGCCACACGCTGGGGCGCGTTATTTGGGATGGCCCGGCGCTGCCCGACACAGGCACGCCCGGCATAGTTGCGGGGAAAGGCGCAGAGCGGGTTTTGCGCGCACCGGCGGCCGGAATCGTGAATTGGCAATTAGAGATTGGCGATTATGTCAATGAGGGCGAATTGATTGGTGACGTAAATAGCGAACCGGTGATTGCTCCTTTTGCCGGGGTGCTGCGCGGTCAAATCGCGTCAGGCAGCGAAGTCCCGGTCGGGTACAAAATTGGCGACCTGGATGCTCGTGGCAGCCAGGAAGCCTGTTTCACCATCTCTGATAAAGCGCTGTCCATTGGCGGCGGCGTGTTAGAGGCGATACTGACTTATCTGAATAAACGCAGTTGAAATTTACCGCAAAGGGCGCAAAGAAAATAAGAGAAAATCTTTGCGCTCCTGGCGTCCTTTGCGGTTAGCTGGAAGAAACGTATGAAATCCAAAATCATCTGGTTACTGGTTATTATGGGCGGCTTGCTGCTGCTTGTATATTGGGGCGGCAGCTACTACTTTTCCAACATTCTAATTGACAGCGAAACAGCAACGCTGGCCGAATCCCAGGCGCGGATAGAGAGCGCGGGACTGCCCGATTTACCCGCGCCGGAAGATGTGACGATTGACACCGGGGAGGTAACGCTTTCCGGTTTTTTCTATGATAACGAACGAGAAGGGGAATGCGCCGTGATGATTTTGCACGGTTACACCAGCACCCGTTACGGCTCGCTCCTGTACGCGCCCCTGTTCTGGGATCGGGGCTGCGACGTGTTGGTTTATGATGCGCGGGGGCATGGGGCCAGCAGTGACGCCTATCATACTTACGGCTATCACGAAAAGGAGGATGGCCTGGCGGCTTATGAATGGCTGCTGGAACGAACCGGTTTGCCTCCGGAAAAAATCGGGCTGGCCGGGGTTTCTTATGGGGCAGCGACAGTTTTGCAAATGCTGCCGTTGACGCCGGACGCGGCTTTTGTTCTGGCCGATTCGCCATACCAGGATTTGCTGTCTATTGTCAATTACCAGGGGCCGGCGCAGTTTGGCAACTGGGTGAAGTTGTTTATTCCCGGCGCAACGATTATTTCGGAAATCCGGGCAGATTTTAAGGTGAAGGAGGTGTCGCCGAAGAATGCTGTGCGGGATACGGCCGTACCCGTCTTACTCATCCACTCCACCACAGACGAATTTACGCCGCCGTCCAATTCAGAGGCGATTTACGCCAACAGTAACCCGGAAATCACGGAACTGCATCTGAATGAATGGGGATCGGCCCACGCCAGAGACATCATTACCGATTATGAAGCGTATGCCCAGATTGTGGACGCTTTTTTGGCGGAGCAGGCGCCGGGTTGGGGAGCAGCGACTGGTGGCCGGTAAAGATTTGCGGCAGGCGTTGGGGCTGCACGGCCGTAATCATCTCATCTCCATCGTAGGTGGCGGCGGCAAGACCAGCCTGATGTTTGCTCTGGCGCGGGCGCTGCCGGGACGGGTGGTTCTGACCACCACCACCCGTATTTTTGCGGCGCAGATGAAGCTGGCTACGGCCGTGTGCTATGCCGCCGATCTCTCCCTTCTGGACGGCTACTTGACCCAATACGGTTCCTGCCTGGTTGTCGGGGAAGTGCAAGGCGAGAAGGCATTTGGTGTACCGATTGAGCTGCCCGGCCAATTATTAGCCCGTCCCGATGTGGATTTTGTCCTGGTGGAGGCGGACGGTTCCCGAATGCGCCCCATCAAAGCCCCGGCGGAACACGAACCGGTCATCCCGCCGGAAACAACGCTGGTTGTACCGGTGATGGGGATTGACGCGCTGGACGGCCCCATTGATGAAGTGGCGCACCGCCCGGAGTTGGTATTA
>JAJRTP010000389.1 GCA_024278255.1 Chloroflexota bacterium
ATTGGCTTGTTTGCCGATAATGGCTACGACGTCATCGTCACCGTCGGTTTCGCTTTGGGCGACGCCACACTGGAAGCAGCCGGTCAGTATCCCGACGTTCATTTTATTGGCGTAGACCAGTTCCAGGGTTTTGAGACCCCCAATTACACCGGCGTTCTTTTCCCCGAAGATCAGTCCGGTTTCCTGGCGGGCGCTTTGGCAGCCATGCTGAGCGAATCCGGCACAGTGGGCGCAGTATTGGGCACAGACCTGGTTCCCCCGGTTGTGGCCTTCAAAGAAGGGTATGAAGCCGGCGCCAAATACATCAACCCGGACATCAACCTTATCTCCACCTACCATCCCGGTGGCCTGGATGTAGCTTTCACCGACCCGGAATGGGGGGCCAGCACAGCCAAACAGGCGCTTGATCAAGGCGCTGACGTGATCTTTGGCGCTGGTGGGAAGACCGGCAACGGTGCTTTGATTGAAGTAGCCCAACATGAAGGCGCTTACTGCATTGGCGTAGACTCCGATCAATGGCTGACCGTTCCTGAAGCTCATCCCTGTCTCGTTTCCAGCGCTATGAAGCTGATCACCCCCGCCGTTTTCGACATGGTTGAAGCGGCTAAAGACGGCACAGCCCCGGAAGGCAACTACTTCGGCGGCGCTGGTCTGGCCCCGTTCCATGATTTTGACGGTACGGTTGTGACGGACGAGATGAAAGCACAGTTGGAAGAGATTGATGCTGGTTTGAAAGATGGTTCCATTGAAACCGGTTACAATCCTGGCGGTTAAACCTTTGTTCTGTACATTTTTTTGATTGATTGAATTCGGGCATGTGTAACGTGTTAAGCGCGGGGCACATGCCCGTTTGTTTTTACTTTGTTTCCCCTTGAACGCCACAGGTATCTAAATGACGACAGACGAAAATACAAACAGTTCCTCAAGTAAACTGAAGGCTGGCTGGCGACGATTTTGGAAGGCGATCAGCGTCCCGGCTTTTTCTGTGTTGTTGGCGCTGTTGATTGGCGCTTTCATTTTATGGATTACAGGTTCGAATCCAATCGAAGCGTATGTGGCCCTGTTTAAGGGGGCATTTGGTACGCCTGACGCCATAGCCCGCACGTTAGAAAAGGCGACACCGCTTATTTTTGGTGGGTTGGCGGTGGCTTTTGCTTTTAAGGGTGGTCTGTTCAATATTGGCGGTCAGGGGCAGCTTCTGGTTGGCGCGATTGTAGCCGCTTATGTGGGGTTTGCTTTTGAAGGGCTGCCGTTCATTATTCATATGCCGCTGGCCTTGTTGGCCGGCAGTTTGGCCGGGGCGGGGTATGCGGCTATTGCCGGGGCATTGAAGGCGTACACGGGCGCGCATGAAGTCATCACCACCATTATGCTGAATTTTGTGGCGATTAATCTGACGGATTATCTGGCAAATGGGCCGTGGAAGGCGGAAGGGATTATTGCCCGGACGCCGCCTGTGTTGGAAACAGCGGCTATCCCCAAAATCGGCGTCTATCCTCTCGGTTTTGCCATTGCAGTTTTGATGGCTATCGTGACCGATTATTTATTATTTCGCAGCACGATGGGCTACGCTGTACGTACCACCGGCCTCAATATGCGCGCTGCCGAGTACGCCGGTATCAAAGTGGCCCAGATTGTGGTGCTGACGATGGCTTTCAGCGGTTTTCTGGCCGGTATGGGCGGGGCCATCGAGACCCTGGGCGTGGTCGGCCGTTACCAACCCGGTTTTAACGCCGCGTTAGGTTTTGAAGGGATCACGATAGCCTTGTTAGCCAAAACAAATCCGCTGGGGGTAATTCCGGCGGCTATTTTAGTGGGGGCCATGCAAGCGGGCGCGCCTACCATGCAGTTTCAGGCCGGCGTGCGTTTCCAAATTATTGATATTATTTTAGCGTTGATCCTCTTCTTCGTTTCTGCTGATTTGATTGTGCGCAAGATTTTAGGTTCTGGCGTTGTAGATGAAGACAAAGTGACGTTTAGTTCTGGGTGGGGCCAATAACCGCGGAGAAAGTTTATGACACAGCCGGTTGAAGAAACGGTCAAAGAACGCATCAGTTTTAATGCCAGTACGCTGGGCAAAGCGGCCATGGGCATATTGGGGCTGCTGATTTTGTATAGTTACTGGAACAACCCGCAGGTGACAACGGCCGTACTCGCTTCCAGTTTACGCCAGTCCACGCCGCTGGTTTTGGGGGCGCTTTGTGGCCTCATCGGGGAACGGTCCGGCATCATCAACATTGGCATTGAAGGGCAAATGCTGTTGGGCGCTTTTGTGGCCTTTTTGGTGAACGTCTATAGTGGTAATTTGCTTTTGGCCATTGCCGCCGGGCTGCTGACGGGTGTAGTGATGGGGCTGTTTCTGGCCTGGATGTCCGTCGGCTTGAAGATGGACCAGATTATTGGCGGCACGATCATCAACATGCTGGCTTTTGGTCTTACCAGTTTCTTTTACCAGACCGGCCTGACAACAAAAGGCAAATTGCCTACCATCCCCCTGGGACCGCTGGCCGATCTGCCGCTGGTTGGGCCGGTTTTATTTAATAATCCGCCTATCACTTACCTCACGCTTATTTTGGTGCTTGTGGTGCAGTTGGCGCTGTTTCGCACGGTGTGGGGGCTGCGTACCCGGGCCGTCGGTGAGCATCCCAGCGCGGCCGATACGGTGGGTATCAATGTGTACCTGACGCGGTATGTCAATGTGGCGATAGCGGGTTCTTTGGCCGGCCTGGCTGGCGCTTACCTCACACTGGAAGCGGTGGGATCATTTGAACGGGGGATGACTAACGGCCGTGGCTTTGTCGCCCTCGCCGTCATGATTTTTGGTAAATGGACGCCCCTCGGTTCCTGGGGAGCCGCCTTATTATTTGGCTTTGCTACAGCCTTACAAACACAGTTTCAGTTTATGGGAACGATCAACATCCCGCCGCAGTTTATCGGCATGTTCCCCTACTTGTTGACCATCGTTGTGCTGGCCGGCTTTGTAGGCCGCGCCCGTCCGCCGGCAGCTATCGGTCAAGTTTACGATCCGGAATAATTACTCAATTACAAATTGGGTAACTGAGTAATTAAGTAATTGGG
>JAJRTP010000390.1 GCA_024278255.1 Chloroflexota bacterium
CACATGTGCCACGCCGTTTCGCAGCATACCTGAATTTGGGCGTCAGTGGGAATGCCGATGAAGCCGCGCCTGATGAGATCGCGGGCGGCAGCGATGCCCGCGTCCCAGCGCATCTGGTGATTAACGGCCTGCTTTACCCCGGCTGCTTCGGCCAGTTCCACAATGCGGACAGCTTCGGAGAATGTGTCAGCCAGCGGTTTTTGGCACAACATGTGTTTACCGGCGGCGGCAACTTTTTCCACGATCTCCAATTGTACCCAGGGCGGTACGGCAATGTCTACGATTTCTACGGCGGGATCGGCTAACAACGCTTCGACTGAATCGTATATTTTGGGGATGTTGAACTCTTCGGCGAGGGATACGGCCGTTTCCCGTTTAATGTCATATGCGGCAACAACGTTGAACCCGGCCTTTTTGTAAGCGGGCATGTGAGCATATTGCACAACGCCGCCACAGCCAATTATCCCGATGCCGTAATCAGTTTTGTTGCCTAATTTAATGCGCCAGTTAACGTTTAATTCTGTCATAGTTTAGTCTCACAAATGTGCCATTAGGGCTGGGCCTTGGGCCGGTTGCTCTGCCAAAGAATCTGCCAGGACAATCCGTAGTTTTTTCTCCACATTTTCCAAATGGTGCAGCATTGCCTCACGGGCTGCCTGGGGATCGCGGGCTTTAAGCGCTTCCACAATGTGACGGTGGTCGTCTATACTTTGTTGAATGACCCCATCCAAACGCCCCGTGCGGCGGCGGCTGGCCAACCCCATCTGATGAATAGATTCCATGAAACGCAGCATGATGGGGTTGTCCGCAATTTGGGCGATGAGCGTGTGCAGCTCGATGTCGGCCAGCAAAAATGCCTCGGTGTCACTGCTTGCCTGCACGGATTTCGTAAGACACGCTTCCAGTTTGGCAACGTCATCATCGGTAACACGGGGCGCAGCCAGTTCAATGATGCCGGCCTCAACAATCTTCCGGGCGTCAAACAAGTCCAGAATGGCATAATCGTCAATGGAAAACACAAAATCGAGATGCTGCACGAGTTGGGCTGTCTCCAAGGCGGTAACGTAAGCGCCGGCCCCCTGCCGAATCTCAATGACGTTCATCAGGGACAAGCCGCGCAGCGCTTCCCGCAGGGCCGGGCGCCCCACCTGCATCATGGCGGAAAGTTCCCGCTCCGGTGGCAATTTGTCGCCAGGGCGTAACTGCTTGTCGCGTATCATTTGCAAAATACGCGCGGCGATCTGGTCGGAAAGGGCTGCTTTTTCAAATGTGCCGAACTGTGTTTGTGTGTTCATCTGATTTTGGGGGATGGTCATTGTCCCGGCCATGCAGGGCGATTTTGCAAATCGCCTACGGGTTCGGCCCGAATATTGACCATCTTCTGCTCACTCATTCGATAATTGGTAAAGTGGTAAGACCAATATATATGTCAAAAAGCATAACATCAGATTTTTATTTGTCAACTACAGGTTACGCTGCAAATTCTTTCCGCTGCACCAGATAAAGGTGCTGGCAGGCCAGAACGATCTTGCCTTCCTGGTTAAAAACTTCGATTTGCTCAATCATGTAACCGTGATCCGGCTTTTTGGGATGGTCCCGTTTTTCGGCGATGGTGGCTTTGACGGTGATGGTGTCGCCGATGTGGACGGGACGGATGAAGCGGACGCGGTCATAGCCGTGAGAAAAGGCGACGGGGTTGATGACGTTGGCAGTCATGCCGATGGCCACGCTGAGAATGAGTGTGCCGTGGGCGATGCGCCGCTTGAATTCCTGAGTTTTGACCCATTCTTTGTCCATGTGATGCGGGAAAAAGTCGCCGGTCTGCCCCGCGTGCAGCACGATGTCGGCTTCGGTGATGGTACGGCCGAATGTCTGGCGGCTTGCGCCAATTTCGTATTCTTCAAAGTAGGTTGTTTGTATCATCTTCTAACCCCATTGCTTGTGTGATGGTTTGAGCGCATTGCTTTAGTTGCTCAACGATCTGCTGAAAGTGGCCGGAATCGGAGGAGGCTTTGAGCGAGGCGACGGCCAGGGCGGCGCTCAGACCGACGTGTGGATTGCCGACCAGAACGGCCGCATCACTGACGCCCAGATGAGTTTCGCTTACGGCCGTTGACACCCCACCCTCTCGAATTTCGGCCAGCTTTGCCCGAAAAGTCTCTCGCTCAGACTCCGCCATCGCTGCATACTCGTCGCTGTTTGCCAGAAAGGCCGCCAACACTTCGTCAGAAAGATAAGCCAGCAGCAACCGCCCCGATACTGTACTCACCGGCGAAAAACGGCCGCCAACCGGCACCGATAAACGCACCCGCGCCGGACTGAGGACCTCTTTCAGGACCACAACATTGCCCTGACGCAAGACGCTCAAATGACACGACTCGCGTAAAATATTCGTTACATTTTCCATGGGCTGTGCGGCCGCTTCTAACAAATTCATCACCGGCGGGTGGAGATGGGCCAGTTCATACAGTTTGAGCGACAGGGAGTAATTGCCCGTTGTTTGCCCTTTGTTGATGTAGCCGCGGGCTTCCAGCACAGCCAACATGCGGAACAATTCGCTGCTGCTGCGCTCTAATTGGCGGGCTAGTTCTGTCAGGGAGAGCGGCGTCTGGCTGCGGGCCAGCGTTTCCAGAATATCCAGTCCCTTTTCCAATGCCGGGACGCGGTATTTGTTTTCGGTTTCCTTTGCCATTGACAAATCCTCAATCTTGTTTATTATTTTATATATAAAAATTATTTTTGCAAGTAAAAATTTGGAATGATTCAACTTACCCTTACAAACCTGTAGGACGATTTTGTAAATCGTCCCAAAAGGCGATTTTGCAAATCGCCTTACAAGTTAAACCATTCCAAAAGGTCAAGGAGAAAATAAACATGTTGAAAATTGACGCCCATCAACATTACTGGAAATTGTCGGAAGTGGATTACCCCTGGCTGATTCCCGATTATGGCCCGATTTATGATACCTTTACCCCGGAGCAGCTTCGGCCGCAGGTGCAGGCGGCGGGGATTGACAAGACGGTGCTGGTGCAAAGCGCCGATTCCTACGAAGATACGGCTTCGATGCTGGTGAAGGCGGATTACAACGACTGGATAGGGGCTGTGGTCGGCTGGGTCAATCTCCTTGACCCCGATGAGACCGGCAAGCGGCTGGAAATGTACCAAAAGAACCCTAAATTTGTGGGGATACGCCATCTCATCCATACGGAGGCGGACGGTGATTGGGTAGTGCAGGACGCGGTGGTGGAATCGTTAAAGGTGTTGGCCGGGCATGGGCTGACCTTTGACGTGGTGGCTGTTTTCCCCAATCATTTGCGGCACGTACCCACGCTGGCTGAAAAAGTACCCAATCTGAAAATGGTGATTGACCATTTAGCCAAACCGCCGGTCGGCCAGACAGAATCCCCCTGGTTTGAGCAGATGGCGGCGGCGTGGTTTGAGCAGATGGCGGCGGCGGCGGAGTCGCCCAATGTGTATGCCAAGCTGTCCGGCCAGTTTGATAACCCGGAGTGGACAGTGGAGGATGTACGGCCGTATGTCGATTTCGCTCTGGAAAAATTTGGCGCCAACCGGATTATGTTTGGCAGCGATTGGCCGGTCTGCATTTTGGGCGGCAGCTACGCCTCGGTGGTGGAAAATACGCGGGCGCTGCTCGGCGGGCTATCTGCGGCGGAGCAGGCGGCGGTGTGGGGCGGCACGGCCGTTTCC
>JAJRTP010000391.1 GCA_024278255.1 Chloroflexota bacterium
CGTTTTGCTATTCGTGAAGGCGGTCTGACGGTAGGCGCTGGCGTTATTACGAAGATACTGGATTAGGGTGTAAGCGAGGCATTGCGACAAAGGCAATGCCTCTCATTTTGAGGCGACCAATGGCTAAGCAGAGAATTCGTATTCGTTTGAAGGCATATGACCATCGCGTTCTTGATCAATCGGCTAAGCGGATTGTGGGAACGGCCGAACGTACCGGGGCACATGTGATTGGCCCGGTGCCATTACCGACCAAGATTGAACGTTTTACGGTTCGCCGCAGTACGTTTATTGATAAGGATTCGCACGAGCATTTTGAGATTCGGACGCATAAGCGGCTGATTGATGTGCTGGACCCGGATTCTAAGACGATTGATACCTTGATGCGGCTGAATTTGCCGGCCGGGGTGGATATTGAGATTTCTATTTAACTAGCGGATAGCATTAAACAGGCAAGGGGTTCCTTGTTTCAGGGATGATGCGGTGTTGGCCTGGTCGCTGACAGTCCCGGGAGGTTATAGTGAAAGGATTACTAGGCGTGAAACTTGGCATGAGTCAGGTGTTTGATGAGAACGGGGTGGTAACTCCGGTCACGATTATTCAAGCAGGGCCGTGCTATGTGACACAAATTAAGACGGAAGAAACCGATGGCTATACGGCCGTACAACTCGGTTTTGGCGAAGTAAAAGAGAAACGCCTGTCCAAAGGGGAGAAGGGCCATTTGGGTCTTCTCGCTCCTGATAAAAAACATCCCCATCGTAAACAAGTTAATGGTGTGACGGCCGTGCGGCATCTAAAAGAATTTCGTACCAAAGACATCTCTGAGTACGAAGTCGGTCAGACATTGAACGTCGAACAGTTTGAGATTGGTGACAAGGTTGACGTATCCGGCCGGTCTAAAGGTCGTGGGTTTGCTGGCGTCGTCAAGCGGTATGGCTTTGCTGGTGGTATCAAGACGCACGGTCAATCAGACCGCTGGCGTGCCCCCGGTTCCATTGGGGCCACATCGGGTACAGGTCATGTCTTCAAAGGCAAGAAAATGCCCGGTCATATGGGTAGCCAGCGGCTGACTGCTCAAAACTTGGAAGTAATGCGGATTGATCCGGAACGCAATTTAATTGCTGTAAAAGGGTCCGTGCCTGGCGCCAAGGGTGCTTTGGTGACTATCCGGCAGGCAGCGAAGGGTTAGTGGAGGCGTTGTGATGAAAATTCCTGTTTATAACATGGCTGGCCAGGAAGTTGACAGCGTTGAGCTTCCTTCCAGCATTTTTGAAGCAAATATCAATCGTGATCTTATGCACCAGGCGCTGGTACGGCAGATGGCTAATGCTCGTTTGGGAACGCATAAAGCAAAAACCCGCGGCGAAGTTCTGTTGACAGGCGCTAAAGCATACCGGCAAAAAGGTACAGGTAATGCCCGTCACGGCAGCCGGCGCGCCCCCATTTTTGTGGGTGGCGGTGTAGCTCATGGGCCACGGCCGCGTAAATACACCAAAAATATGCCTCGAAAAATGCGGCGGGCGGCCTTACGCTCGGCTTTGAGCGCCAAAGCTAAGGATGAAGGGATTCTGCTCCTGGATGACATTAGTCTGGATGCCCCCAAAACGAAAGGGATGGTAGCTTTGCTGGAGCAGTTGCAGGTAGAGGACAGCGCTTTACTTTTGTTGGCCGAGGAAAATGAAAACGTGGAACGCTCGGCGCGGAATTTGGCGGATGTAAAAACGCTGCGGGCTAATTATCTTAACATTCGTGATTTGCTGGGCTACGACAAAATTGTGATGCCTCTGGCTGCACTGGAAGTGATTTCCGGCTTTTTGGCTCTGGAAGAAAATGGCGTGGAAGAAGTTGAAGTTGTAGAAGAAGTTGCCGTAGAGGATGAGGAGTAGGTTATGCACTGGCGTGAAGTTATCCGACGGCCGATGGTTACAGAAAAAAGTAATTTTCAGGCTGATTATTTGAATCAATACTCGTTTGTTGTGGACCGGCGGGCGAACAAAATGCAGATCAAGCAGGCTGTGGAATTGGCTTGGCCTGATGTGACTGTGGAAAAAATTCGTGTAGCCAATATGCCGGCAAAGCGTTCCCGGGTTTACCGCAAGATGAGTGTCCGTAAATCAGGGTATAAAAAAGCAATTGTGACGCTGTCTCCCGGCGATACGATTGATTTGTTTGAAGGTGTATAAGCAGATTTTTAATTTTCGTAGCGGAGATAAGGATAACCGGTTGGTGGGGTACCGTTCCCGTTCAATTAGGTGGTCTGGAATCTGTCTCTGGAGGAATTAATGCCTATTAAAGTTTATAAACCAACATCGCCTGGCCGTCGTGATATGACTGGTGAGACGTTTGAGGAAATTACGGTTTTGACGCCGGAAAAGTCGCTGACACGCGGTATACGTAAACGCGGCGGACGCAATTTCCGGGGCAAGATTACGATTCGTCATCGCGGGGGCGGGCACAAGCGCCGCTTCCGGCAGATTGACTGGAAACGGCGGGATAAATTTGATATTCCGGCACGGGTCGCTTCGATTGAGTATGACCCAAACCGGACGGCCCGGATTGCCTTGCTCGTTTATGCTGATGGTGAGAAACGATATATTTTGGCGCCATTGGGTTTGCGGGTAGGTGATACGGTTATGAGTGGCCCGAATGCTGAAATTCGGTCGGGGAACGCGATGCCGTTACGCAATATCCCGTTGGGTACGCTGGTTCATAATATTGAGCTTCAGGTGGGCAAGGGCGCGCAGATGGTGCGTTCGGCCGGTACATCTGCTCAGTTGCTGGCGAAGGACCATCCGAAGTATGCGACGCTGCGTTTGCCATCTGGTGAGGAACGGTATGTGCCGCATGACTGTCTGGCAACAATTGGCCAGGTAGGGAATGTGGAACATGGCAATATCAAGCTGGGGAAGGCCGGCCGTAAACGTCACATGGGTATCCGCCCGACGGTACGTGGTTCGGCGATGAACCCGAATGACCATCCACATGGTGGTGGTGAGGGTCGTTCTCCGATTGGTATGGCGGCGCCGAAGACGCCGTGGGGTAAACCGGCGTTAGGCCGCCGCACGCGCCGGACTAAGGCGTCAGATGAGTTGATTTTCCGTCGTCGTTCTAAGAAGCGTCGTTAATTCGGTAGGAGGTTTTTGATATGTCTCGTTCATTGAAAAAGGGACCCTATATTGACCCTAAATTGCTAAGAAAGGTGGAGAACCTGAATGATTTACATAAGCGTGAGGTAATCCGTACCTGGTCGCGGTCCAGCACAATTTTCCCGCAAATGGTGGGGCATACGATTGCTGTTTATGACGGCCGTCGCCATATCCCGATTTATATTACGGAAAATATGGTAGGCCACAAGTTGGGTGAATTTGCTCCGACGCGCACATATCGTGGGCACATTAGCAAAGCGGAGCGGAAGGGGCGTCGTTAATCATGGCTGAAGCATTTGAAATTAAAGCAAAATTACGCTACTTACAAATTTCACCGCAAAAGGTGCGTCTGGTTGTAGATACTGTGCGGGGGAAAGGCGCTGATGAGGCATTGGACATACTGCGTTTTATGCCGCAGCGAGCCGCTGAACCTGTGTATAAGCTGATTGCATCGGCCGTGGCTAATGCGGAAGAAGAGTACGGTCTGGAAATTGACGAATTGGTCATCAGCAAGATTTATGCGGACGATGGCCCGCGGCATCGCAAAGCGCCGTATGGCGGCCGTTTTGCCGGTCGGGGCCGATTCAGACCTATTATGCGCCGGGCGTCCCATGTGACTGTTGTTTTGGTGGAACGTGAAGTGCAAGATTATGGTGACTATTAGGAGTAGTGTCTGGTAATTTATTACCGTTCGGTAATTTAACCGTATCCGGTAGTTTATTACGGCACACTGAAGAAGATGGAGGAATAGCTTTGGGACGTAAAGTACATCCAGTAGGATTCCGACTTAAAGTAATTCGTGATTGGAATACCCGATGGTACGCCGAGGGTAGACAATATGAAGACCAATTGCAAGAAGATTTTGCGATTCGTAAATTGATTAAAACAGAGATGCCATCGGCTGGCATTTCGTTGATTGAGATCGAACGATTCCCCAATCAGGTGCAGATTACGATTCATACGGCGCGTCCGGGGATTGTGATTGGCCGCAAGGGTGATTCTGTGAAGAAGCTGCGGGCTAAACTGCGGGCCTTGACGAATAAATCTATTCGGGTGGAAGTGGAAGAAATTTCTCAGCCTGATTTGGATGCGCAGTTGGTGGCGGAGAATGTGGCCGGCCAGTTAAAACGGCGTATTTCGCACAGCCGAGCGATGAAACGGGCTATTCAACAGGCGATGCGCCAGGGCGCTCAGGGTATCCGCATTGAAGTGAGCGGCCGTTTGGGTGGTTCGGATATGGCGCGGAAAGAGAAGATGTGGGACGGCCGTGTGCCGCGGAACACCTTACGGGCAGACTTGGACTATGGCTTTGCCGAATCGTTGACTACCTTTGGCCAGATTGGCGTGAAGGTGTGGATTTACAAAGGTGAAATTCTGCCGGTAAAGGCGGAAACAGCCGAGGTAATGGACGTCTACATCAGCGAATAATGATGGGAGACAGCAAAAATTAAGACATTTGTCTTGATTTTTGATGATGGAGATTGAACTATGTTAATGCCAAAACGAGCGAAATATCGTAAACAATTTCGCGGCCGTATGCGCGGCATGGCCAAAGGCGGCACCGATTTGCAAAATGGTACCGTAGGGCTGCAAGCTTTGGAGCCGGGTTGGATAACCAGCCGTCAAATTGAAGCAATTCGGCGGGTAGTTGTGCGGCACAATAAACGGCGCGGCAAATATTGGATTCGTATTTTTCCTGATAAACCGGTGACGGCGAAGCCTGCGGAAACACGCATGGGGAAGGGTAAAGGTTCGGTAGATCATTATGTAGCTGTGGTGAAACCGGGTCGCATCCTTTTTGAAATTGCCGGTGTGCCGGATGATCAGGCGAAGGAAGCTTTGCGTCTGGCCAGCTATAAATTGCCGATTAAAACTCAAATTGTGACACGGGAGGATCGGTTGTAATGGCTAATATTGTGGAACTGCGGGAAATGAGTGACGAAAAGCTGGAAGAGATGCTGGAAAATGCGCGTGAGGAGATATTTAACCTCCGTTTTCGCAAGGCATCAGGCCAGCTTGAAGATTATTCTCGCCTGAAGGAAGCTCGCCGGGAAATTGCTCAGGTGGAAACTGTTTTGCACATGCGGCAACTGGCTATTGATACGGCCGTGTCTGAGCCGGCTATTGCTTCGGTACTGGCAGGTAAAGAGTGGGAAGCATCTGCTGCCTTCGACTATGAAGAAAGCGCCTGGCAGGTAGAATTCGCTGACGAAGATGGCAACGATTTAGCCTCGGCTGCGGTCAATCTGAATAAGAAACAAAATCTGTCCAAACGGCAAGAGAAGCAAAAAGGCCGGCCAAAGCTGCTGATCAGCTACGAAATTGCGGAGTAGGTGAGATATGAGAGAACAACGTAAACAATTGACTGGCGTCGTTACCAGTGACAAGATGGATAAGACTGTAGTCGTAGCTGTGACAACTACCAAGCGGCACCCTGTTTATGGCAAAGTGATGCGCCTGGTTAAAAAGTATAAAGCACACGATGAAGCGAATGAATGCCGGGAAGGAGATCGCGTTTTGATCATTGAGTCAAAACCCATCAGCCGCGACAAACGTTGGTCGGTCGTGTCCATTCTGGAACGAGCAAAATAGTGAGGCAAGATCATGATTCAAAAAGAAAGCCGTGTAAAAATTGCCGATAACTCCGGCGCTCGTGAAATTCTGGTTATTCAGGTGATGGGCGGATCGGTGCATCGTTATGGCAGCGTAGGCGACGTGGTCACAGCGACGGTTAAAAAAGCTGTGCCTAATTCAGCCATCAAGAAAGGTTCTATTGTGAAGGCAGTCATTGTGCGGACTAAGAAAGAATATAAACGCGACGATGGCAGCTATATTCGCTTTGATGATAATGCGGCCGTCATTATTGATCCGGATAGCAAAAATCCGGTGGGGACGCGGATTTTTGGCCCGGTAGCCCGCGAGCTGCGGAAAGCCCGGTTTAATCGTATTCTGTCCCTGGCGCCGGAGGTTCTCTAGTCAGACACTGGAACCGGAAGAGAGTGAACTATGCGTATAAAAGTTGACGATGAAGTGGAAGTAATTGCGGGTAATGATAAAGGTGTGCAGGGAACTGTACAGCGGGTCATTGCAGATCAAAACCGGGTTGTAGTGGCCGGTGTGAACATTGTAAAAAAACACCAGAAGCCGCAGCAGACGGGTGGCCGGTCGCAGGCGCCTGGGGGCATTATTGAATTTGAAGCTCCTATCAGCGTTTCAAATGTCATGCTGATCTGCCCGCAAACAGGCGAACCCACTCGAATTGGGATTCGTCGTGACGAAGACGGCAATCGTGTCCGCTATTCCAAGAAAAGCGGGCAGGATATTGATTAGTGAGTTGGAATTTTCTTGAGGTGAGCCAGGCGGCTAAAGTACGATGGATGTTTTAAGATATCGTATGCTGGCCTGCTACTCAACTCGGAGGCGATAATGTTTGCACCACTGAAAGAACAGTATCAAAATGATGTGGTCCCTGCTCTGATGGAAGAGTTTGAATTTAAGAGCGTTATGCAGGTACCCAAGGTTACCAAAATCGTTGTTAATGTGGGTTTGGGTGAGGCTTTGGATAATGCTAAAGCTGTTGAATTTGCCGTCAATGATATTACGGCGATCACGGGCCAAAAACCGGTCGTTACCCGGGCTAAAAAATCTATTGCCAACTATAAGCTGCGCGAAGGCCGGGTGATTGGTTTGAAGGTGACGCTGCGAAATGAAAGGATGTGGTCGTTTTTGACGCGCCTGATCCACATTGCATTGCCGCGTACTCGTGATTTCCAGGGTGTTTCGCCTTATTCATTTGACGGCCGGGGAAACTATACGCTGGGTCTGCGGGAACAGTTGATTTTCCCGGAGATTGATTACGATCAGATTGATAAGCTGCGCGGTATGGAAGTATCTATTGTTACGACGGCGCAAAATGATGAAGAAGGTCGCCGCTTGCTGGCGATGTTAGGTATGCCTTTTAAGCGGGATGAGGCATAGGGCAGGAGAAGAATATGGCTAAGAAATCAATGATTGCACGGGAAAAGAAACGCAAATACCAGGTTCAGATACGTAATCGCTGCCGGTTGTGCGGCCGGCCGCGTGGTTATATACGTCGTTTTGGCTTGTGCCGTATTTGTTTCCGTGAGCAGGCATTAGAGGGCAATATCCCCGGTGTCGTTAAATCTAGCTGGTAGAGGGTAAGCATCATGACAATGAGTGATCCGATTGCTGATATGCTGACACGCATCCGTAATGCTAAAATGCGGTTTCATCCGACGGTGTCTATGCCTACTTCGAAGGTGAAGGTGGCTGTGGCGGATGTTTTGAAGGCTGAAGGGTATATTGAGGATTATCAGGTGATTCCTGAGAAGCCTCAAGCTGTTTTGCAGATTAAAATGAAATATGTTGGCGGACGCCGAGATCGTCGTGCGGTGATTACGGGGCTGGAGCGTGTGAGCCGGCCGGGCCGTCGTGTTTATGTAGGTAAGGGTAAGATTCCCTGGGTGTTGAGTGGGATGGGTGTAGCTATTATCACAACATCCAAAGGTATTATGACGGGACAGCAGGCGCGGCGCGAAGGTGTTGGCGGCGAGGTGCTGTGCCGCATCTGGTAGTTGGAGGCTGATATGTCACGTGTAGGAAAGGCTCCCATCACTATGCCGGATGGGGTAAAGTTTGAACTGAAAGGTAATGTTGTCACTGTCACTGGCCCGAAGGGTAAGTTGACGCAGAAGATTGATCCTGTGATGAGTGTGAAGCAGGATAATGGGGTGTTGACGGTGGAACGGCCGTCTGACTCGCGCCGTGATCGGGCTATGCATGGCCTGACCCGTTCTCTAATCAACAATATGGTTATCGGCGTCAGCCAGGGTTTTGGCAAGACGCTGCAGATCGAAGGCGTTGGTTACCGGGCTGAATTGCAGGGTAAGAATTTGGTTTTGAATGTAGGCTATTCGCATCCAGTTGTTTTCGAGCCGCCGAAAGATGTTTCATTTCAGGCGGAAAATCGGGGTAA
>JAJRTP010000392.1 GCA_024278255.1 Chloroflexota bacterium
AATCGTTTACTCATGTGTACCTCTCCTTGGTTGGCCGCACCTTCTAGAGGGGTACACATGATTATACCGACTACAACGGTAGAACCTTTTTCTTGTACCACTGCCAGAGGCAGTGGTTTTCAAACGAATAAACGCCCTATCATACCTTCACGTATCCAGGGTAAAAGTGTATGTCTTTTGAGTGGCAGACCGAAGAAGACGAACAGCACGAGGAAATGCCGCTGACGCCTGTGCCGGAAACGGCCGTATCCTCCCGAAAATCCCGCTGGCTCCTCTGGGTTGCGTTACTCATCCTGGTCATTCTGGCCGGATGGCTGGTCTACCGGCAGGCAGCCAAACGCACGGAAACGGCCGTCGCCCAAACCAAATCCGAAATTCTCTCCTCCCACCAGCTAGTCACCAAAGCTGTGCGCGAACAAGATCGCAGCTTGCTTGTCTCCCTCCTTTCCGGGCGGAACGATAGTTGGGCTGACGCCCAAACCAGCCTGGGCGAGCAGGGACTTCTCCTCGACCGGCCCCAATTTGGCCTGGTCTGGCAGCCGTCCGCCATACCGGAAGAAACGCAAATAAGCCTGAACCCGACGCTGGACGCGGCCGAAATCAGCTTCCCCGTCGTTTACGCCCTGCCCGACGGCCGTACCGTCACCTTGCAGCATACGGCCGTTTACCGGCGCGGTGACCAGCGCTGGCTCCTTTCTCCCCCGGAAGCGGATTTTTGGGGCGAGGAACAGGAAACCCAAACGGCCAACATCACCCTGACCTACCCGCAACGGGATACAGTTACGGCCGTGCGCCTGGCCCACTCCCTGCAAACAGCTCTGGACAAATTGTGCCAACTGCCCGACACCAATTGCCCCAACGATTTGCAGCTAACCATCCAACTGTCTCCCCATCCGGACAGCCTGTTGCAATTGACCGATGATGAAATCATGCTCACCAGCGGCACAGACCTGGTTTTACCTGCGCCTACACTGGTTGGCTTGCCGATGGATGATGCTGGTTATCAAGTATTATCTAATGGCTATGCGACACAGATGGTGACGGCCGTTCTCGCCAACCTCACCAGCTATGAGTGCTGCGACCAAAAGTTATTCTATCAAGCCCTGCTAGACTGGCAGCTAAATGAACTGGGCTTAAAAAAATGGCCCATGACTACCCAGGCTTACGAGCAGCTATTGGTAAACAGCTTGCCACCTCACCTGTGGCGCGGTCTATGGACACAAAAGCCTGATATTGATAGAAACTGGCAAACTGTTTACGCACTTATTGAATACCTCCAAACCCAAACCGCCACACCAATCAATGCGGCTGAAATGCAGCGCGAACTCACCAAACAAAACTCCTTCCTGATCTGGCTGGATGCAGCAACCGGCCTGATCGCTCTGGATGTGGTGAACCCAGTCTTTGCCGAAACCTGGGATGATTTTATCCTGGCCCAAATTGTCGCCCGGCAAACGGCCGTCCCCCCCATCCCCTATCCCCCTGACCCTCTGCAAATAAGCTGCCGCATAGGTGAAGAGGCCGTCAGCGTCATCACTTACGATCCGGCCAATGACCATTGGCAAGAAATATACAACCAAAAAATTGAAACAGAGCGATTTGGCGGCATCCAACACATTTTGGGAACCGAGGATTTGTATCTGGTGACGGAACGCATGTATAATGACGCCCAGGCCTCCCGCTTTTTCCTGGTACAAAACGGGCAGAACGTCGCCTCGTTCACTATTCCTCTGGAAACACCCGATTTGTTTGGTTATTTTTATGCAAACGCCAGTCCGGACGCCCGGTACATTTTGCTGATAGGTTACTCAACCAGCGGTTTGCCTGATAATTATCGTTTGCTGGATGTGCCGGCCTGTCTGGCGGGAGACTGCGAGACGCAGCCGGTGTCCGGTTGGCTTCGTTGGTCTCCAGAGGGGCGGCAAACCATTTTTACCGTTAGTGAGGCAGACAGTACGAGTAACTTTTCCCTTGCGTTACAGCCGCAGCCCCTCTTCCTGGGAGATGAAAAAGGGAAGGAGCCTGGGGAAATCGGCCGGGGAGCAGCTCCCTTTTGGCTGGATGAGCAGACGTATGGCATCATTCAGGTTGACGAGGAGGAGAATATGGCTTTGGTTACGGCCGTTACCGGAGATAGTGAGCCGCTGCTAACGCTGCCCATCGCCGCATTACGCCAGCTTATTCCCACTGACGAGCGACCGGACACCCTGTTCGTCACTCTCGCTTCCCCTTCCCCCAATCATTCACAGTTTGTTGTCATACGCGCCACTTCCGGTGGAGAATTTGGGAGCGACAGGTTCAATTTCTTGCTGACGTTGAACGAGGATTTTACGGCCGTCACCTCAACCGAACTGCTGCCCAGGGGTGAAACACCAAATTCCGTCACAGGTGTCACCCTGTCGCCAGACGGCCGTTGGCAATTCCTCTACGATTATGGGATGAGCAGCCCGGAAGCAATCATCACCCTCACAGACCGGACAGAAAATGCCGGTTCATCCGATCCGGTTACCTTCCGGGGTAATAAGCGCGTCATCTGGTCAGGCGAATGGTTCGCCTCCGTCGCCGACGATTACCTGCTTTTAGCCGCCCCCGCCTACAATTACCGCCAAATAATCCCTTATGATTTATCCGGTTGTCAGGCAGCTTATTGGGGGGATTAGAGATAGAGAATAGAGGTTAGAGATTGAAGACTCTCTCAATCTCCAATAACTTATGACAGAACTTATCCTGGCCCTCGATTTTGGCGGCACCAAATTAACGGCCGCCCTGTGCGAAAAGGATTCGCTGCAAACGGCCGTGCCGCAATGGTTGGCGCATAAACGCATCGGGTCACCTGCCGCCCCCACCCGCCAATCCGACCTGACAAACATGCTGGCCCTGGCGCGGGAACTACTGGACGGCCGTCAACCTGTGGCCGTCGGCGTCAGCTTTGGCGGCCCGGTAGATTTTGCCGCCGGGCGCGTTATCCTCTCCCATCACGTCCCCGGCTGGGAAAACACGCCACTGCGCCAAATTCTGGCCGAACAGTTTGGCGCGCCGGTGCAGGTAGACAACGATGCCAACGCCGCCGCCCTGGGGGAACACCGCTTTGGCGCGGGGCGGGGGCTGTCCAGCCTGCTCTACGTCACCGTCAGCACCGGCGTGGGGGGCGGCTGGATTTTGGAGGGACGGCCGTATCGCGGCCACAACAGTATGGCGGGGGAAATCGGGCACACCGTCGCCGACCCGGACGGCCCGCTCTGCCTTTGCGGCCAGCGGGGCTGCGTGGAACGGCTGGCTTCCGGCCCCTACATGGCCCAGGATTTGGCCGCCGCTCTGGAACGGGCGGGCCTGACGGGGCGGGACGTAGCGGAAATGGCAGCGGCTGGAGAAGAAACGGCCGTAACCATCCTGGAACGGGG
>JAJRTP010000393.1 GCA_024278255.1 Chloroflexota bacterium
ACCGAATACCGGCGGCTGGACGAGCAAGGCCAGATTTATCTGGATTACACCGGGGGCGGCATGTACGCCCAATCCCAACTGGATAAACATTTTCAGATGTTACGCGACAACGTTTTCGGCAATCCCCATTCCGCCAACCCCACCTCCCAGGCCACCACCACTCTGGTGGAAGATACACGGGATTACATTCTCGAATACTTTAACGCCTCCCCGGACGAGTACATTGTGGTCTTTACGCCCAATGCCAGCGGCGCGCTCAAACACGTGGGCGAATCGTACCCCTTTGCCCCCGGCGGCCAATATGTTCTGGCTTTTGACAACCACAACTCAGTCAACGGCATCCGCGAATTTGCCCGCAGTAAGGGAGCCAAATTCACCTACATCCCCCTGACGACGCCAGATTTACGGCTGGACCGGGAAGCGTTGGACGAGGTGTTGTCTACGGCCGTTTCCGACCACGACAACCTTTTCGCCTTCCCCGCCCAATCCAACTTTTCCGGCGTCAAGCATCCGCTGGAATTGATTGAGTACGCCCAGGACAAAGGCTGGGACGTTCTGCTGGATGCGGCGGCCTTTTTGCCCACCAACCACCTCGATTTGAGCCAGGTGAAACCGGATTTTGTTTGCATGTCTTTTTACAAGATGTTTGGCTACCCGACGGGGATTGGGGCACTGTTGATTCACCGGCGCGTGTATGGTAAATTGCAACGGCCGTGGTTTGCCGGCGGTACTATCAGTTTTGCTACCGTGCAGGGCAATGGTTTCCACTTTGCCGCAGATGAGGCCGCTTTTGAAGATGGCACGCTGGATTATCTCAGCATTCCGGCCGTCAAGATTGGTTTGCAGCATATCGAATCTATCGGCATAGAAACCATTGGGGAACGGGTGCGCTGCCTGACCGGCTGGCTGCTGGATAATTTGTACGGGCTGCGGCATGGGAACGGTCGTCCCCTCATCCGCATCTATGGCCCCACCAACACCGACATGCGCGGCGGCACTGTCACCCTGAACTTTTACGACCCCGAAGAAAAACTGCTGGATTACCGCCGCATCGAAGAACTGGCTAACACCGAAGGCATCTCCATCCGCACCGGCTGTTTCTGCAATCCCGGCGCGGGCGAAATGGCCGAAGGGTTGACGGCCGAAGATATGGCCGCCGGATTGGCCGGCGGCGCAGACATGGATTTGCCCCGCTTTGTCCAGGTGATCCAGCATTTAGGTAACAAAAGCGCCGGGGCCATTCGCGTATCGGTCGGTCTGGCCACCAATTTTGCCGACGTGTACCGCTTCCTGGAATTTGCCGCCCGTTTCCGCGACGAAACCAATCTGACCATCGGCAACGTGACGTTTGACATTGAAGACTGCCGCCGCGTTATACGGGACGGGACTTAATGTTATCTTTGCCACCAAATCAGGTCACGGCCGTCATTCTGGGCATTATGCAGGATGGCGGGCTGCCGCACATTGGCTGCCGCTGTGACCGCTGCGTTGCTGCTTACGACGATTCGCGCCAGACTGAATATGCCGCTTGTCTGGCGCTGGTGGATACAAGGCAAACCCCGGCTCTGGTTTACCTGATTGACGCCACGCCGGACATTAAATTTCAGCTTGATATGCTGGCTGACGTGCTGGGGGCGCACCCGCAACGGCCGTACCGCCTGCGCCAGCCGGATGGCATCTTCCTGACGCACGGGCACATGGGGCATACGGCCGGGCTGGCCCAGTTGGGGCCGGAAGCGATGGCCGTAGAGGGACTGCGTATTTTTGCCGCGTCCGATTTGAACAATTTGCTGCTGGCGACGCCGTTATGGTAGCCATTGGTGGAGAGGTTACAGTTGACGCCGCTGATTCCGGGGCAGGAATTGGATTTGGCGCCGGATTTGCAGATTACGGCCGTACCCGTACCGCATCGGGACGAGTGGGGCGTGGGCACAGCCGCATTCGTCATTCAGGGGCCAAACCGCCGCCTGCTCTACCTGCCGGACATTGACAATTGGGACGACTGGCCCAACGCCGCCAAAATCCTGGCTTCGGTGGACATTGCCCTGGTAGATGCCAGCTTTTACAGTGTGGTTGAGTTAAACGGCCGTCCTCCTGTGGCCCATCCCCTCGTCCCGGACACTATCGAGCGTTTTGCCCATTTGCCCACGCAACTGGTACTGACTCACATCAACCACACCAACCCCATTCTGGATGAAGATAGCGCGGAAATGACGGCCGTACTCGCCAGCGGCGTCCAGATAGCGCATACCGGGCAGCAAATTCTCCTGTAAATCAGGCAGCTATTGCCACCGGTCGCAGCAAAACATCTCCCGAAATACCCAATCCCGCATGAAGTTTTCGCATCATGTTAAGCGTCAGGGGGCGTTTTCTGTTCAGGACTTCAGAAACTCTGGCTCTCGTGCCAATGTAAGGTTCCAAATCGTGTCTGGTTAACCCGCGGCTTTCCATATAATACAACAGCATATCTACCGGATCAGGTAACGGAATGTTGTAATGTTTGTCTTCGTATGCTTCAACAAGTGTAACCAGCACGTCCAGACAGTCGCCATCAGGCGTATCAGGCTCCGCATCAAAAAGAGCTTCAATCTCTGCCAAAGCCCATTCATAATCCGCTTCTGTTTTAATGGGTCGAATATCCATGATAACCTACTCCCGTAAACCTTCTTCACTATATAACGTTCCTCAAACGGGAGCAAGCAGAAATCCAGTAATTCCAATTCTGAAATCAACCGTAGGGGCGGGACGGGCGGGCAAACGCCTCATCTTTGCCGAACGGACGTATCTCCCGCCCGTCTCGCCCCGATTTTGGCCGTATTCGGGGCGAGACGGCGCGGAATGACGTTGTTTTGTTTGCCCAAGTCTGCACCGCGCCGTCCCACCCCTACCCAACATTATTCAGATTTGGAATTGCTGGCAGAAATCACCCCAATATCTCAATATTTCCAGAACAGCCAGAGGACGGCAAAGAGCGCCAAAAGAAAAAGAAACAAAACAAAAAGCAACGTGAAAAACTGCCCCACAGAAAGAACCGGCCGGTTTTGCAGCACGGCCGTATCCCGCATAACCACCCCCTCCCGATTACGCACCTCAATAATAAAAGGATGTTGCTGCACCGATCCCGTAAACGGCCGCTGCCGGGGCCGGATGAGACAGCGTACTGTGCTGCTTTCCCCCGGTTCCAGGTAGATACGGCCGTGCGGCTGGGTGATACGCAGCCGCCCCGATTCGTCCCGCAGCAAGACCGTGTATTCATCCGGCAGATCGCCCTCATTTTGCACGAGGACGTGGCAGATACCTGCGCCGGGCAGACGATGCGGCCATACCGTCAACGAAAAACGGGAAACGGCCGTCTGCCCCGCCCCGCCAACACAGCCCACCCTCTCCGCCCCGCCCGATGCCTGCTCACCGCCCACTGAAAACTGATTACTGAAAACTGAAAACTGACTGCCGCCCGCCGACAACCGCGTAGGCGGCGTCGCGCCGGCCCATTGCAGGGTATACGCGCCAATTTGCAATGATTGACCGGGCAGCCAGGGGGCGGGCTGCTGCGGTGTCAACTTACGGCCGTCCACCAACGTTCCGCCGCTGCTGCCCAAATCCCGCACCTGCCAACGGCCGTCCCTCCGGCGCAGTTCCGCGTGGCGGCGGGACACGGATAAATCGCTCAGGGCAACGTCGCTGGCGCTGCGGCGGCCAATGATCAGGCGGGAGCGGCTGAGCGTGAGTTGGTGCGGCGTGTGGCCTGGTTGGATGATGGTGATACGGCCGTAACCGGATACCCGCGCCGTAGAACTTTCCCGGTTGACCCTGGGGGCCGGCAGCGGCATTTTCACCGTCCCGGCATTGAGCCTGGCGGCGGAGATGGGACTGCTGCGGCCTGGCAAAATGGGCGCGGCCACTTCAGACGTGCGAAACTGAGCCACAGGCGTCTGCGCTGGGGGGGACGGCCGTGATTGGCGGAAACGGCCGTTAACCACCGGCGGCGTCTCTGGTTTTGCCGCTTTTCCCTGCCCCATTTCCGTCATATGATCGGTTAGGCTGATGACAGTTTGCTGGGGGGCAAACAGGTGGACGTCGGCGGCGGTCAGGCGCGCTGCCGCCTGGCGCAGGGCAGCAGCCATTTGGGCGGCGGTCTGGAAACGGCCGTCCGGCGTTTTAGCCATCGCCTGGGCTGCAATATCCGCCACAGCCGGGGGCAAACCGGGACACAAAACACGCAGCGGCGCCGGCTCTTCCAGCATGTGATACCGGATAGCGTCGCCTGGCTTTTTGATGGGAAAGGGGAGCTGCCCGGCAATCATCTGGTAAAGGATGACGCCTAGACTGTAAATGTCGGTACGGCCGTCTACCGTATCGCCCACACATTGTTCCGGAGCCAGATAAGGCAGGCTGCGGGACATATCGCCCAGCGGCGTCGTTTGCAGACCACCCGGCGGCACAACAGACAAGCCAAAATCGGTGAGCATCGCTTGTAGAGATGGCTCGTCAGGCCGGGCCGGTCTGTCCAGCCGTTTGATGAGGAGCTTGCCGGGGTGCAAATCCTGGTGGATAAGGCGGCGCTGGTGCGCGTAGGCCAATCCTTCGGCAATTTGGGCTGCCAAATGGAGAATTTCGTCTAGCTGGAGAGTTTGCTGCCGGTCAGTCAGAACATCCAGCAGATGGCGCAGGCTGATACCGGGAATAAAGGCAGAGGCGATGTAGGCCCGGCCGTTCTTCCGGCCATAATCGTAAAGCGGCACAATGGCAGGGTGGCTCAGGCGGGAGACGCCTTTGACGGAGTGCTGGAGGCGGCGCTGCATTTCCGGCTGGCGGACGATGGCCGGATGGAGAAGTTTGAGGGCACACGGCCGTCTCAAATTCACATCCTCCACCCGGTACACCACCCCGACACTGCCGGTACCGATGACTGCTTCAATTTTATATTGGGCCAGGCGGCGGCCAACTATCGTTTCCATGTGAGCGCTCTTAAAACAGAGTATAGAAGGCTGTCAGGCATCTTCCATGCAAATTTCGTGAATTGTCGTCTCAAGATTGGTTCAATCTCCAAGATTGAACCAATCTGATACCGCAGTCAGGGGGAATGCAGTGAACATGGCGTAAAAAATTTCCCGGAAGGCTGCCAACTTTTGCTAGAATCAACTTATCCTGAGTATCCGTAGACTTTTTGGCGTGATTGCGTATTGCGTGACCAAACATAGTTGCGCAATACGCAATACGGAATAAACCGATGAATGCCGTTCTGGAAAATAACACCCTGACCTTATTGCAAACAGCCTTTCCCGATTTGAGTGAGGCTAATATTCGTGCCTTGAGCCGGGCAGCTTACGGCCGTACCTGCCTACCGGGCGAAGACATTTGTCTGGAAGGGGAGAGAGGCACAGCCCTGTATGTTATTGACAGCGGCGAAGTGGACATTATTGTCAACGCCGACGACAACCAGGAAATCATCATTGATAGTATTGGCCCTGGTAGTTATTTTGGCGAGATGGCCTTTTTGGGCGACACAACCCGCATGGCGACCATCCGTGCCCGGCAAGAGTGCCGTTTACTGGAAATTGATCAGGACGATTTCATGGCCGTAGCCAGCGGCAACCCCGATTTACTGCGGCGGCTCATGCGGCAAATCATCGGCCACATCCAGCGCACAGACCGGGCCGTCATCCACGAATTGAATGTGAAAAATGAAGCGCTGAAAGAAGCCTATGCCGATCTGGAAGAGCAGGAACAACTGCGCACCAAATTTATCGTCACCCTCTCCCATGAACTGCGCACACCGCTGACTTCTATCCGGGGCTATCTGGCCCTGATGAATCAGGGATCCATCCAGGGAGATTCGCTGCCGGTAGCCATGAACTCGATTACGCGCAACGTGGAAAAAATGGTGGGGCTGACGAATGACTTGCTCTTTTTGTATGAGATGCACCCTAAAGCACCGGAATTTACTTATTTGAATCTGGCAGATGTACTGATTGAAGCACTGCAAGGGGCCAGAAAAGCGCTGGAGGATGAGGTTACGGCCGTATCCCTGGACATTGCCCCCGACGTGCCTCCCATCTACGGCGACCAGCAAGGGCTGGTGCTGGCGATCCGGGCCTTCATCGAAAATGCCTTCAAGTATTCCCCGGATCACACACCCGTTCACATTCGGGCTTACAGCGCCGGTGATGAAGTCGCTGTAGCCGTCATTGATCAGGGCATCGGTATCCCCGCCGAGGTGCAGGAACGCATCTTTGAGCCATTCTTCCGGGTGGAGCGGGAAGGCACGGCGCACCTTTTCCCCGGCCTGGGCGTGGGTCTGACCATTGCTAAATTTATGGCGGATCGAAACAACGGCCGTATCACTGTAGACAGCACCCCCAACAAAGGCAGCACCTTCATCCTCTACCTACCCCAACCCTGAATTTGGTAATCGGTATTCAGTTATCGGTAATCAGAAAATGCCCCAGTATTATTACCTGCGTCAGTTGGCTTACAGAAGGAGACAGTCGCCTCCGCTATGCTGTGCGGGTATACTTGTAAGGCGATTTGGCAAATCGCCCTACATGATCAGAGGAGCAGCGCAGACAGATGAGATTATTTTCGTTTGGCAAGAAAAAGGACAACAAAAAAAAGAAAAAAGGTAAAAAGCGGCACGCCATCATTGACGTGACGGATGCCAATTTTCAGATGCAGGTCATTAAACGCTCTTATAAGCAGCCGGTGATGGTGGATTTTTGGGCGTCGTGGTGTATGCCTTGCCGCCAGCTTGGCCCGGTGCTGGAACGTATGGCAGAAGACCCGGACGGTACCTGGATTTTAGCCAAGCTCAATACGGAGCATAATCAGTATACGGCCAATAAGTACAATATTCGCAGCATCCCCGCCGTCAAGATGTTCCGCAACGGCCGTGTCATTGGCGAGTTCACCGGCGTCATCCCCCAGTCCCAAATCAGCCAGTTCATTCACGAAGGCGAAACGGCCGATGTGCCCATGCAAGGCGTCAAAGTGAGCAAAGACCCGGCCAAACGGTTGCAGCAAATCCGTCATCACCTGAAAAAAGGGAACGGCTTCCAGGCCTACGCCCTCCTCAAAGATTTCCCGGACAGCCCGGAAGCAGAGGAAGCCGCTCGCCTCTCCCCCCTGGCAAACTTTATCTGTGATATTGAAGATGGCGACGGGCTGACCGGCATTGATACCCTGGACGAACAATACCAAAAAGCCAACAAATCCCTTCAGCGCAGCAAACCGGCTGCCGCGTTAGAGTATTTAACCCAGGCGCGGGAAGTCGGCGAAGATATTGACGTCGCTTATACCAATGAAGTGATTGAATCTTTACTGGCGCTGTTAGGAGAAAATCACAAAATCACCAAACAATACCGGGCCACCGCGTAGGGCGATTTTCAAAATCGCCCAACTTTAATCCGCCGGTTCCGCTTCCTCATAAATGTCCGGATACAGCGTCACCATACAATCCGGGCAAATGCCGTGGCTCAGGCTGGCGTCGGAATGGTCGCGGATGTAGATTTCCACGTTTTGCCAGTAACCGTTATCATCCCGAATCTTTTTACAGTTGGCGCAGATAGGCAGCAGGCCGCTCAGCGTCTTGACGTTGGCCAGCGCTTCTTCCAGTTCGGCGTTTTTCTGGGCTAACTGGCGGTTTTGCGCCTGAAGCTCCTGCTGCAAGCGGCGGATGGTCAGATGGGTACGGATGCGGGCCAATACTTCCTCGGTCTGGAATGGTTTGGTGATGTAATCCACACCGCCTATAGTGAAGGCTCTGACTTTATCCAATGTGTCGCCCAGAGCGCTTATGAAGATGACAGGAATATCGCGGGTGCGTTCATCTGCTTTGAGGTGCTGGCACACTTCGTAGCCGTCCATATCCGGCATCATTACGTCCAGCAGGATGAGGTCGGGGGGGGAGATTTGGGCGGCGGTCAGGGCTAAACGGCCGTTAATAGACGGCCGTACCTTATAGCCATGTTCTGCCAAAAGACGCACCAATAAATGTAAATTAGCGGCTGTATCATCCACCACCAAAATATCGGCGTCGGGGCGTTCTATATCCGCCACTTTCTCCATCCTGCTCCTCCGGCAACATAAATATGCCTATACGCTCCATTATAAAGGATGCCGTCGGGTAAATAAAAGGGATTCAGCTAATCTTGCGCCAATTTTAATGTGAGAGGTTGTCCAGCACGGCCGTAGCCCTCTCCCCGTACAAAGTCAATTTCCTCTCAATATCTGCCTGCCAGTTTGACGGCCGTTCTACCAACCGTTCATCACCCCCCAAAGGCACCTCGTACAACATACGGGCCAGCCGGGTCACCCACCAGATGAGCATGAGGGGATACGTGGCCCGGATGCGGGTTACGGCCGTAACATCCCCACTCACCACCCCATACTCCGCCGCCAACCATTCCCAGCGGGACTCCGGCACAGACAAATATTGCGGATGGGTCATTGTATCCACAATCTCAAAAGCCGGATCACCCCACCCGCTGTTTTCCCAATCCACCGAAAGCCAGCCGTCCGGGCGGCGCAGGAAGTTAAGCGGATTGGCGTCTACGCGGCAGAGCGACGGCCGTACCGGTTCATACTCCGGCAGGGGGAGAGGCAGCCGGGCCAGCAAATCGTTGAGTATCTCCGGTCTGGCCTCTGCCGGAAACATAGCTATTTGCTGCCGGATGGCTTCCTCGCCTTCCCGGATACTGCCGAAATTGATGACGCCTTTGCGGATGGGCGCGTTGGTCGTCTGGGGCGTGACGGCGCGGAGGGCGACGTAGTGGGCCAGTAGCTGCCGCCATTCGTCGTCCGTTTGGGGCGGTACGGCCGTCACTTGCCCCGCCTCCCACGTTTGGGCCACCACCGGCTGCGGGTAGCGGTCCTCATCCAGCCACAGCGGTTGGGGAACCACGTCCAGGCCAGCCTGCCAGACGGCCGTCAACGCCTGAAACTCCCGCCAGGCCCGCCGTCGCGTATCCCGGATGGTGAACTTGACGGCCGCATCCCCGTCCGGCCCCGTTGCCCGGTAGAGAATGTTGTTGGCGCTGCCGTGAATGCGGGTGATTTGCCATTGTTGGAAACGGCCGTCCGCCGGTGTTTGTGCCAGATAAGCCAATAAATCATCCATGCTGCTATTATCCCTCATTTTCCCGGAAACTTTGAGTTTCCGGGAAAATCCCCTGACGTAAGGATCACCCCAACCCGCCCATCTATGAAGTAGAAACCAAACCCACCGACCACCGAATACCGTTCACCGATTACCGAAAACCGTTATGCGCTTAAATCATCGTCAATTAGAAATCATCCCTTATATCAGTTTGGCCGTTTTGTTGATCGCACTGCTGTGGGTACGGCCGTCTCTGGCGGCTTACGTTTTGCTCCTGATCCCCATCACCCTGGCGGCCGTGCTGCATGGCTTGAAGGGCGGCTTGCTCACAGCGTTGGCGGCGGCGGGCGGGTTAGCCATCCCCATCATGCAAGAGCCGTTTCTGGATATGCGCCTGACGCTCTGGCAGTCTGCCTGGCCGATTTTGCTGACCTATCTGTTGGTGGGCGGGCTGATTGGCTACCTCTCAGAGCGGGAACAGGAACGGGAACGGCAGCGGGTGCGCCAACTGGAAGGGGAGCGCCGCCGCGCCCTTCGGGCCATCCGGGAAGCGGGCCAGGAAATTGCCGCCTCGGTGGATTTGCATCGTACCCTGCGCCTGGTGATGCAAAAAGCGGCAGAAACGCTGCCCATGGACGCCGGTATTTTGTACATTTTTGACGAGAATGACCAGCTTTATCACGCGGCCGTCAGTTACAACTTGCCCGAAGATCAGGTGGAAAAAATTACCTTTGGCTTTGATGAGGGCGTGCCGGGCTGGGTGGTGATGCAGGAACGGCCGTTAATCATTGACGATGCGGCCAACGACGAGCGCGTCCATCCCCACGTGCTTCAGGCCGGTGTGAAATCGGTATTGGCAATTCCTTTGGTGACACGGGAAGAAGTGGTCGGCGTCCTCAACCTGTTTTGCCAGGTGGGCACGCACGCTTTTGACGACGAAGCGCTGCAACTGGCCCAGGTGTATGCGGATCAGGCGGCCGTTTTCATTGAAAATGCCCGGCTGGTGGACGAACTGCGTCTGGCCGCGGCCGAATTGGAAGCGCGGGTAGAGCAACGCACCCGCCAACTGCGCGAAAGCCAGTCACAGGTCATCCGCGCCGAGAAGATGGCGGCAGTTGGCCGTCTGGCCGGTTCTGTGGCTCACGAAATTAACAATCCCCTGCAAGCCATCGCCCTGCATTTGCAGCTTGTGGCTGAAGATGGCTTGAGCGCGGACGGCCAGGAGGAACTAGACATTGTGCAGGATGAACTAGACCGGATTGCCGGAATTGTGTCCCGTTTGCTGGACTTCCAGAAGCCCAAACACGGCCGTCAAACCCCACAAACTATCCTCACCCTGCTCCAGGAAGTACTGGCCCTCTCTGGCAAACAGTTGCAGCAAGCCAACGTGACCGTTACCTGCGCTGCCGAGGAGAATTTGCCCCCGGTTATGGCCATGGGCGACCGGCTCAAGCAGGTGTTCCTGAATCTGGTTCTCAA
>JAJRTP010000006.1 GCA_024278255.1 Chloroflexota bacterium
AACACCCTGCATCTGGCCTGGGATGAAGGCGGAACCGTACAATACGCCATCCAAACACTCTACCAATGCGACCTGGCCGACCTGAACCCCATCGGCCAGGCCGTGTATGATGTGGTGCGCCAGGAAAAATTCCGGCCGGCCAGCGACCCCATCCCCTTCTGCCAAAACCGCTTCGAGCAGCTTCTCATCACCCCCAACCCCACCAATCCCCGCAGCGATTTACCCAGCAGTGCCAACGGCGCCTTTGACCGCGTGTCCGAGCTGGTAACGACAGCCCAATATGAAGTGCTGTTCACCACTATGCAGTGGGACAAACCATCCCCCGATGGCAGCCCCGGCAGCGTCATGGCCCAGGCTATTGCTCAGCTATACGAAAAAATCAAAGCCAATCCCGACGCTTATCCACGCGGCATGACCGTGCGCCTTTTGCTGGGCAACCTGCCCGAAATGGATTTTTCCACACCGGTTTCCCAAATTGATTACGTACTGCAAGATTTACACGACGCCGGCGTAACGGAAATGGTCAATGAGGAAATTGGCTGGAAGCTGGAACTGGCAAATTTTGACGGCGCCTGGCCCCACGCCCACAGCAAATTTGTGGTGGTGGACGGCAAGGAAGGGATTGCTGCCGGATTCAATTACAGTTATTTGCACCTGCCCATAGACCACCCTTCCGGGCTGGGGCTGGGCATGACGGATAAAGGCATCGAAGTCACCGGGCCAATCGCTCAATCCATGATGGCCACGTATGATGATTTGTGGAACGGCTCTGACCTGATTACCTGCTCTGTCTTTCCCCCGCCGGTGTCTATTCTGGATTTCATCTGGTGTGATAGGTCAACGGCCGTAGCCACCCATCCCCCCGAAGTGTTACGCTTCTATCCCGTGGCCGACGCTGACACCAACGCCTTCACCCTGACCCACACCTCCGCCTTTCTGGAATCCGATGAAGCCATCCTGGGCGCCCTGACCACAGCCCAGGAAACAATTGACCTGTATCAGGTCAATTTTTCAATGGATACTGTCTGCCTGGGCACGCTGCTGCTCGCTGATCTTTGCAGCACGGATGAATTGGCCCCCCCTTACCTGCACGCACTGGTAACGGCCGTGGTAGAAAATGACGTCAAAGTACGGGCAATTGTGGAAAAAACGGCTATGAATGGCTTTGAGAACCGTATGGGCATTCGCTGGATGCAAAACGAATTAGCCAAACACGGCAAAGAAGACAATTTTGAGGTCAAGTTTGCCGAGGGCAAGATTCACGACAAAGCCGTCCTCATTGACAACGAGTTCCTCATCGTCGGCAGCCAGAATTTCCACTGGAGCGCCTGGGGGTCACCCAGCTTGACAGAGTTTAACGTCGCCACTGACGATCCGCTGGCTATCAAAGAATTCCGGCAGGAATATGAGTTCCAATGGCAAAAGGGCATACCGGCTGAGGAATTGATGGCCAGTAAAGCGGCAGAGTAGCGAGGTGGCCTAAGTGGCAAGGTGGCAAAGTCCTGTAGAAGCGATCAAACGGACGTATACCGCCAAAGGACGGGCGGCTTCCGGTTGTTACTCAATTGAAGGTATCCGTCTACACGAACGGGCTTTGCGGGCTAATGTGCCTTTGCAACTGGTTTTGGCAGCAGAACGGTACCAAGAGCAACCGCCTGGGCGCGTGCGGCAGCTTTTTACCGACTTGCACGCCGCCGACATCCCTCTTCACACTGTACCGGACGAGGTGATGGTGGATTTGACTGACGGCCGTTCCCTGGGCGGCTTCCTCGGACTGGTCAAATTACCCCAACCGCCTTCCCTCGACACCATCACCCAAACGGCCAATCCCCTGATCCTGGTCACAGTAGACGTGGTAGACCCCGGTAATCTGGGCGCCATGCTGCGCACCGGCCACGCTGCCGGAATTACCGCCTTCTTCACCATTGGCGGCAGCGACCCGTTTCACCCCAAAGCGGTACGCACCTCTATGGGCAGCCTCTTCAAGATCCCCATCCTCTCCCAGGTGGACCCTGGCTCACTGCTGGCCCATCTGCAAAAAGCCCATATCCAGACGGTGGGAGCAGCCACACAAAATGGTACTCCCTTGCCGCAAGCTGTATTTTCCGGAAGTGGTACGGCCATATTCATGGGCAGTGAATACTTCGGCCTGCCGGAAGCCATCGCCAGCCAACTGGACAGCCTCGTCACCATCCCCATGGCCGATGGTATAGATTCCCTTTCCATTAACGCCGCCACTGCTGTAATTCTATACGAAATTGGACGTGAAAATGTAAAGGAATGAAACCCAAAACGCCGCACATCTTAAATGTGCGGCGCTTCGGGAAGAGGAGGAGAAGGAAGAAAAACTATAGGTTGTATGCTTTGGTTCTTGCTACCTTGCTTTATAGATGATACGGCCGTTCCCTTTCTTACCCCACAATCAAATCCGTGAAAATCCCCCTAATCCGCCCCTATCCGTGGTCCCCAAAACAACCCCCAACCGCCGAATGCCCTCCTCAATTTCCGGCTCTGCCAGACCGCTGAACCCCAGTAAAATGGAAGGCGGCGCATCTGCCTGCACATGATACGGCCGTCCCGGATAGACGCCTACCCCGGCCTGCGCCGCGTCCTGCACCAGTTGCGCCTCATCTACCTCCGGTGGTAAATACAACATGACGTGCAGCCCGGCCGGCGCTGCCACATACTGCACTTTGCCCGGTAAATACTTCTCCAGCGCCTTGATGAGAACCTGCCGCCGACGGCCGTAAGCCTGCCGCAAATGCTTCAAATGCCGCTCAAGATGCCCCTCTGTAATAAAATCTGCTACCGCTGCCTGGGTCAATGTCG
>JAJRTP010000394.1 GCA_024278255.1 Chloroflexota bacterium
CGTTGTACCCGGCCGTGTGGGGGGTTAGCCAGTTGGGGACAGGGGCGTTGAGTGACCGGGTGGGGCGCAAATGGTTGATTGCCGGCGGCATGTGGCTGCAAGCGGCGGGGATTGGTTTGGTGGTATTGGGGCGAGCTTTCCCCATGTGGCTGGTGGGCGTATTTTTGCTGGGGTTGGGCACGGCGATGGTTTACCCGACGCTGCTGGCAGCAATTTCTGACGTGGCCTATCCGACGTGGCGCAGCACGGCCGTAGGCGTCTACCGTTTGTGGCGCGATTTGGGTTACGCAGTGGGGGCGCTGACGGCCGGAATCATTGCCGACGCGCTGGGCATCCCCGCCGCCATCGCCGCTATTGGCGGCCTGACGCTGCTTTCTGGACTTATTGTTGCCGGAGCCATGCGGGAAACATTGACGAAGCAATTATGAGAGAGAAATCAATTACCAGCGTCCCGGTAATCTGGCTTACCCTTCACAAGGGACAATTCCCGTAAAATTGGGGAAACATTCACCAACTTGTGAGGTATCCCTATGAATAATGTCCGATTTGCCCGATTATTTATTGCTCTGATTACCCTGGCTGTTATTGCCGCAGCCTGTACGTCGGCTACTTCCCCAGCAACCAGTGAGGAAACTGTAGCCCAGCCCACGGCCGTACCCGACGGGGAAGAAGCGGCTGAACCCACGGCTGCACCGGCCGATACGGCCGTTCCCGAAGACCCGCCCACAAGCGAACCGGAACCGGCAGATACGGCCGTGCCGGAAGAAGCAGCCGAATAGGCGCCGGCCGAAGAACCCCTGCCCAGAGGCGTCGAGCGGGAATTCAGCACCGATTTTAGCCGCACCGCCATCTCCTTCAGCGAAATCCTCTCCGGCGGCCCGCCCAAAGACGGCATCCCCGCCATTGACGACCCCAAATTTGTGACGGTAGAAGAAGCGGATGAATGGCTGGGCGACAAAGAGCCGGTTATTGTGCTTCAGGAAGGGGATGTGGTGCGGGCTTATCCCTACCAGATTCTTATCTGGCATGAGATTGTGAATGATGTGATTGACGGCCGTCCGGTAGCCGTGACTTTCTGCCCGCTGTGTAATACGGGCATTGTGTTTGACGCCACGGTGAACGGGCAGGCATTAGATTTTGGCACGACAGGCCGCCTGCGTTACAGCAATTTGCTGATGTATGATCGGCAGACGGAAACCTGGTGGCAGCAGGCCGGCGGCAATGCCGTGATTGGCGAACTGTTGGGCGAACAGCTTGATTTCTTGCCTGCCGTGGTTTTGGGCTGGAGCGAGGTGAAAGAGACGTACCCGGATGCGGAGGTGCTGTCTAAGGATACGGGCATTCCCAGGGATTACGGCCGTAACCCCTACGTCGGATACGACGACATCAACAGTTCACCTTTCCTTTTTGACGGCCCGCCCACACCAGGACAGTTACCGCCTATGGCCCGCATCGTCACCGTAGATTTGAATGATGAAGCGGTAGCTTACCCCAATGATATATTGGAAGAAGTAAAAGTAGTCAATGACACGGTAGGCGGCACAGACATCGTGGTTTTCTGGGAGCCGGGTGTGGCTTCGGCGCTGGGTGAAAGTGATATTGCTTCCGGGGAGGATGTGGGGACAACGGCCGTGTACGAGCGCACTTTAGACGGCGAGACCCTCACCTTTACCACCGATGGCGAAACCATCACCGACGAGCAAACCGGCAGCACCTGGAACATTTTGGGGCAGGCTGTTGACGGCGAACTGGAAGGTTCGCAGTTAACTCCGGTCGTCAAAGTTGACCATTTCTGGTTTTCCTGGGCTGCCTTCCGCCCGGATACGCGCATTTACCAGCCGGAAGGATGATAGGTAGGTAGTGACAGGCACGGGGCGAACGAATTTAGTCAATCAAGGCCGTTTTGCCCCGTGCCTGTCACTGCTCAACGTTTTTTCAGTGTGGCTTTGATAATGCCTTGATAGCCGCGCACGGCCGTTTCCAACTCAGCGATCCGCACCTTCTCATCCACTACATGCGCATCCTCCTCTGCCGCCGGGCCAAAGCCAATTGTGGGGATGCCCAGCACCCCGGCGCTCATCGCCCCATTCGTGCAAAAGCGATACGCTTTTACCTCCGGCGACAGCCCCGCCTGCTGCAGCCCCGCCAACGCACTTTGTACGAATGGATGATCCGCCGCAAACTCCCATGCCGGGAAGAACTTGGGGCCGTGCAGCACAGTTCCCGTGTACGTGCCATGTTTTCCCTCAGCAATTCGCGCCTCAAAGTTCACTTCCTCCAGCCTCGGCAAAGCCATAATTTGCGCCAAAACGCTCTCCTGCGTTTCCCCCGTCAGCAGGCGGCGGTCATACGTCACCCGGCAGCGGCTGGGGATGACCGAATAGCCTGGATACGGGTCCGAGATGATGTCGGTTAAAGCCATTATCGCCGCCCCCAGCAGCGGATGTTCCGGCAGATCGAGCGTTTCGATGGCGTTGATCACCTTGAACATCTCGTGGACAGCGTTCACACCCAACTGCGGATTGGACGAATGAGCCGGCCGGCCGATTGTTTCGATGTGAATTTCCGCCCGGCCGCGCCCGCCCCGGTTCAAATTTAACTCGGTGGCTTCGCCGATGATCACAAAATCAGGCTGCACTGCTTCGATGACGGTTCCCAGGCTGATACCTTCCATCACCTCTTCCAAAACAGTAGCGCTGACGGCGACACGCCCGGCTAATTGGCTGCGATCTATATTGGCCGCAGCGTACACCATAGCAGCCAACGCGCCTTTCATATCAGCCGTGCCGCGCCCATGGATAGCGCCATCGTCAACTTCAGCGGCAAATGGATCGCGCTGCCAGGAAGAGCCGGGAGCGATGCCCACCGTGTCGCAGTGGGCGTCCAGCAAAAGTGTTGGGCCGGGCTGCACTCCCTCGATCAGGCCAATCGCCGAACCGTTGGCATCCACCCAAACGCGGTCAAAACCCAGGCTGCGCATTTCCTGTGTGATAATTTCGACGACGGGTTGTTCTGCGCCGCTTAAACTGGGCGTTTGCACCATCGCTTGCACAAATTCAATCATCTTATTCATCTGGTTTTCTCCGATTATAAAACCTGAAGCAAGATTGGTTCAATCTCCAAGATTGAACCAATCTTAACGCGCCTTCTGCCACATACGCTTCGCGTTTTCGTGGACGCAGGCACGCATTTGGTCCAGGTCGGCATCCAGCACCAAGCTGTTACGGACGCGCCACTGCCCGGCAACCATGACATCGCTAACGTGGCTGTGGTTGCGCCAGAGGAGCAGTTGTTCGTATAGATTGTGTTCGGCAACGAGAGTTGGCAGGATGGCGTCAATCAATTGCAAATCGGCCGTCCAGCCCGGTTCCAACCGCCCCACCTTTTCCAGCCCCATAGCCCGCGCCCCGCCTTCCGTCGCCAGATACCAGACCTCGTGAGCAGGCATCACTTGCGGGTTTTGCCGGTGGGCTTTGTGGATGAGGAACGCACCGCGCATCACTTCAAAAAAGTCGTTGATGTAACCATCGGAACCCAATCCCAGCGTCACCCCGGCGGCCAGTTGTTCCGGTACGGGAGCAATGCCGCCGCCGACTTCACAGTTGCTCAGGGGCATGTGGGTCACTTTGATTCCTTTTTCGGCGATGATAGCCCGTTCGCGGTCAGATAGCTGGACGCATTGGGAGGCCATCATGCCGGGGCCGGTGACGCCGAGATCGTCGTAATATTCCAGGGTGCGTTTGCCGAAATGCCGCAGGGCGTATTCCGGTTCGTGGATGCCTTCGTTGCAGTGCATGTGGGTGAGGACGCTCCGTTCCGCGCCCATCTCAAAGGCTTGCCGGATAAAATCGGCCGAGCAGGTGAAGGTGGTGTGGAAGCACATCAAGCCCTGTACCAGCCCGCCATCTTTCTGGCAGAGGTCAATGAAGTTGGCGTTTTCCTGCAGGCCAAGCTGACCATTGGTCTGGCTGACCCGCTCGGTGGCTTCAAATGATAAG
>JAJRTP010000395.1 GCA_024278255.1 Chloroflexota bacterium
CCACAGTTGTCACCGCAACAAGCGGCCGAGTTAATTGTCAAACATCTTGATAATCGAACTCGTTCTCGTAAATCTCGGCTGAGAAAAGCTCTCAGCCCTTACATCTAACATTGTCAAAGTAGTAACCGATAATTACTCAATTACCAATTACCTCCTCAAAAACCTTCTCAATTTGCGCCGCCGTATAATCCCAACCATGAATTTGCTCCGCTTCCCGGCGGGCTTGTTGGCCCATGCGGCGGCGCAAATCAGCATCAGCACACAGACGAACGATAGCGGCGCACAAGGCGTCTTCGTCGCAAGGCGGCACAATCAGGCCCGTTTGCTCCTGGGCCAGGATGGGCGGCATCCCATCTTCGCCGGAAGCAATGGTAGGCAGCCCCGCCGCCTTGTAATCCAGAATTTTCAGGCCGGAATACTCCTTCCAGCCGCAGTAAGGGGAGACGCCAATGTCCGCCTCCGCCAGCAGGGGCGCGTACTCTTCCGGCTTCATCCGCCCGGCAAAGGTGACAATCTCCGTCAAATCCAGTTCTTCAGTCAAGGTCTGGGCTTCTGCCATGCCGCTGCCGGAGCCAATGAGAATGAGCCGGGCGTTTATGCCTTGTTGGCAGGCGCGGGCTAAGGCGGGCAGCAGGATAGGAATACCGTGCCAGGCGTAAAACCCCCCCACGTAAATCAGGGTGACAGTTTCTCTGGGCGGCGCGTCCTCCCGAAAGCTGTAAAGCTGTTCGCGGGGGAGCAAGGCACACAATTCGGTGCCGTTCTCAATGGTCGTCACGCGATCCGGATCGTAATCCCAACGCCGGATAAAGTTGCGCCGCCAGCCTTCACCGGAGGCGATAACGTGGGCGGCGCGCCACATTGCTTTGCGCATCTGGGCCAGGGCCAAACGCAGCTGCAGGCCGGTGGGAGCGGACCCTTTGGCCCGCAGGTCATCCAGATGATCGCCGTTTTCTTCCAGGATGAGGGGAATGCCCAGGCGCTGCGCCGCCAATCCGCCGCCATATCCCATCCAGCTTTTGCGCTGGTAGAGCAGGTCAAATCCGGCCAATTCCTGTTGGCAGGCGCGGGCAAATCGCTCCGCTTCAAAATAACCAATGTAAGGCAGTTTGAATGTGGCCTGGGTGCGCCGTGTTCCTTTTTCCAGCAGCCGTCGAGGGCCGTCGTCCACACCGCGCACAAAAACGGATTCGTAATCGGTCAGGTTGTCGGATTTCCAGATACGGCCGTCCAACCGATTAAGCAAACGCACCTGATGACCTCGCGCCTCCAGTTCCTGCACGACATGCCACACGTGATTGGCCGGGCCGGAAAACGGCCGTTTCCGCGTATCCACCCCCTGCTCCAGCAAATAACCAATCTTCATCGCGCCGCCACGCCCTCAATAATCTGCCGAATTTGGGTACGGGTCTGGTAAACGTCACACTGCCGTTCCACAATCCGGCGCAGATTTGCCATTTCCTGCTGTTTCTCCGCTTCCGGTAAATCAAAGTAACGACGCAGCACAGCCTGCATTTGCCCTTCTGTGTAATAAAGCGCCTCGTCCGGCAGCAGTTCCTCCACCCCGTCCCAGCGGTGGGAGATGGCGTAGCAGCCGGAAGCCATCGCCTCAATCAGAGAGACTTGCAGCCCTTCGGAGTAGCCGTTGGAGACGAATATATCCATGTTCTGGTACCAGGCTGCCGGGTCTACCACGTTGCCGTAAAATGTGACTTTGTCCTGCAAATCGAGCTTTTCCACCAGCCGGTGCAGGGCGATGGGGTATTCGTGAAAACCGGCCGCCCCGCCTCCGCCAATGTGCAGATGGAGCGACGGCCGTTCCTGCACCAAATCATAAAAAGCCAGAATCAACTCATACACCCGTTTACGCGGGCGCAGATGACACAAGATACCAATGTCGCCGTTAAACGGTTTGGGATTGAACTGAAATTTGGTCAGATCGGCCGCTTCGTACACCACTTCGATTTTATCCGCCTGCCGGGGGAACCGCTGCGTAAATTCAGCCCGTTTAGCCTCGCTGACCAGGATGATCTTATCCACTGCATCCCAGTTAATTTGGTCGGCCCACCGATACAACTCGTACCGGTGCAGGCGAGTGACAATGCCGCAGGTTTTGGGCAGATGGCTGGCAGCAGCTAATAAACCGCTGGCCCATTCAAAAAAAACGACGTCGTTGGCCTGCAAAAAAGTCTGAAAATCCCGCTGGAACAACCTGTCGTTGATTCTGGCATTAAATACGGGCAGTCCAATCTGCCGCTGCTTAAATACAGTGACTTGATGATGGGCGGCCAAATCTTCATAAATTTCATGGAGAAATTGCCAGGTGTCTTCGATGGCGATGCCTAGTTGCATGGGATATTGGGTAATTGGCAATCGTAGCCGCGGTATCCTTACCGCGTTTACTGCTGCGCGGTAGGGATACCGCGGCTACGATTTACTCAATCCATAAATTGCTTATGCCACAGTTCTAAAGTCATTAATGCGCCGATGCGGCCGGCATAATTGGCGCCGTTCATGTGTTCGTTAACCAGGCGGCGCACGGTATCGGGCTGGAAGTAGCCGCGCTGGAGGGCGTGGTCGTTGAGCAGGGTGTCTTCTACCCAGCCGCGCAAGACGGTGCGGAACCAGAGGTTATAATCTTTATACGGCCGTCTCACCGGCCCGTCATATTTGCTGAGGCCCCGTTTATGCAAATGCCAGCGCAGCAAGTTGCCGCTGCGGGTAAATATTTCCCGGAAATTGGACAGCATGGGCAGCCCAGTAAGGGTGGAAGGCACTTTAGCTAGATCAGGAAAGGCATGGATGATGGCATTGTGGATCAGACGGCGGTTTTGCAGCAAGCCGGGAGGGACGCTCATGGAAAATTCCAAAAGATCATTGTCGGCAAAAGGCAGGCGAACGGCCGTGCGGCTGCGTACCACCTCTACCCCGTTCATCGTCATACGGGGCACACGCTGGCGCATGTCAAAATAGAGCCGCTGATTTGCCAGCAAGGTCGCCTGCGAATCCAGCATCCCCTGACGATATTCGGCCATCACGCCATCTCCTATTTCCTGCTGAAAATTATCCGTCAGTAATTGATCAAATTCATCCCAGGAGTAGTTGATAACGCCCTGATCCTCGTGTACCTGAAAATGGGCCTGGATAGCTGTGTCTGGATCGTAAGTAGCCCAATGCTGGTAACGCAGGGCAAAACCAAACATGGCATCGCCCAAAAAGCCTTTGTAGATGACTTTGACCCGTTCCGCTTCCTGATCCAGGGTAGCCAGGGCGTGCAAATTGATGATGTTACCCAGGCCGTCGGTCAGGCGCACAGCGTTATCGGCCGTGTGCAGCAGATAATCCGGCTCCAGTTCGTAGAAATGATGCTCTACGCCGCGCAGTTTAGCCAGTTCCTTGGCGTAACGGGCGTCATCACAGCCGGGGATGCCCCAGGTGAAGGTTTGTAACGGCCGTGCCAGAGGCGTCTCCTGCTCCGTAAGTAAAGCCAAAATGGCCCGCGAATCCATTCCCCCGCTCAAGAGCAGGCCAGCCGGCAAATCATCACGGGCAGCTTCCCGGTAGACGGCCTGCCGCAGGAAATGGATGGCTTCCTCCATCAGGTCTTCTTCCCGGCGCAGTTGGTATTCCTCCGGGTAGCGCATATCCCAGTAACGGCGGATGTCTAGTTGCCCGTCCCGGAAGGTGAGAATAGATGCCTGGGGAAAGAGCTTCACATCTTGCAGCAAGGTATGGTCGTGCAGCATGTGGTCGAAGATGAGGAACTGGGCCATCCCCAGCCGGTCGGGACAGCGGGGCAGATCAGGATCAACCAGCAGGGCGCGCACGCCGGAAGCGAACAGGAATCCTTTACGGCCGTGCGCGTAATACAACGGAAACAAACCTAACCGGTCATTGACAAGGCGCAAAGTGCGGGACGGCTCATCCCAAATGGCAACAGCAAATGCGCCATTGAGTTTCAGGGCAAAATCATCGCCAAATTCCTGGTACAGATACAGCATCAGTTCGGCGTCATTGTTGAGGCGGAACTGATAGCCGCGTTTTTTCAATTCCTGCCGCAAATCCTGCGTGTCGTACAGTTCGCCGATCATAACCAGGGCGACACTTTTGTCTTCATTCCACAGGGGCTGCGGTTCCGGATTGAGGATGCCCAGGCTAACGCGCCCCAGACCAATATCCGCCTGCTGGTACAGATCGGTCTGGTACAGGGTCTCGTCCGGCTCCAGGGCGCGGGCCATATCTTTGAGAAATTGGGGGGGATCGTTGGGGGGGAAACGGCCGTAAAAGCCGATTAAACCGGGCATGGGGGACTCCTTTTTCAGTGTTCAGTATTCAGCGTTCAGTGTATGACTGAACACTGGTCACTAAACACTGATAACTGGTTCCAGTACTTCAGTGAACATGGCTTCATATGGAGTGCCAGCATAAGTGGCGCGTAGCTCGTCAAAGTTGGTTATCACGTCGCGTAAATCGTCGCTGGTGTGTTTTTTTGTTTTACCGGCCGACGGCTGGTAACGCACGCCCAAAAAGGGAAAAATACGCTGCAAGACACCATTTTTATCCTGCTGAAGCTCTTCATACTGCACCAATTCCGTGGGCAATTGCAGTTGGGTCACAAATTCAGTCAGCGCCGCATCAGCCTCTTCCCGTTCCCGGACAAAGGCGTGAAATTCGTCAATATCAATAGTCATAGGCGGCCGCCGGTCGGCATCTTTGTACAAATTCCAGTTGCCCGTGGCCTCATATAGGCGGCGAGCGTTGATGCGGGAAACAACGGCTTTGATGCGATTGCGCCGCTGCATGTGAATGATTTTGACTTGCTTTTCCTGCAATAACTGAATGAAACCGGCTTCGTCCAGAACATCCACCAGTTTAGTCTTGAATCCGTAAGCGCCTTTCTTACCAATAAATGGCGGTGTCCAGAAATCCCGCGCCCAGGCTACCTGCTCCTGGCCGTTTTGCCCTTTTTGCTCCATGACGGCAAATCGTTCATAGACGGCTTCAACGTCAGGATGTTCCTGTAACAAACTGGTCATAAACGTGCTGCCATCCCGTTCTACAAAAAGGATGACGAAAGGTGTTACCTGATGGCGAAAAAAGAATGTTGTGTTTAACGGCATGTGTGTCTCCGTAGTTTGGTATTTGGTAATTGAGTAATTTAGTAATTGTTTGCTTAATGATTAACGGGGCAATCTTACTACCCCGATTACGGAGAGGTTTTCAGTTTTCCCGGCTCAAGACGGGGAAATGTGGGTGCGGAGAAATATGGAGAGAACGCCGCGGTTTTTCAGCCAGGCGGGTTGGTAGCGGATGGCGCGGCGCACGGCCGTGCGCGCCTGCTGCTTGTCTCCTTGATTGTATGCCTTAAAGGCCGCAGCCATCGCCGCCTGACTTAAATCCCGGTTCCGACGCCGGGCCAATATGGTCAGTTCCGGCGTCAAATTGTCATACACAGTTTCCAGATAGTCGAGCGGATCGGCGATTTTGGGCAGGTTTGTCCAGGCCGCAATGGTGTCAGCCAGCATCTGCCCATCTTCGGCCAGTAAATCGGGGTCCAGGGCGACAGCCTGGGCCAGGTGTTCCTGACCTTCGGCGTAAGCTCCGGCATGGTAGGCCTGGGCCGCGCCGCGCATATGCGCCCGGCTGTACGCTTTATCGCGCATGGCCTGCCACTCATCCAGCATAGCAAATTTGGTGAACAGTTTGTCCAGGACGGCGAAG
>JAJRTP010000396.1 GCA_024278255.1 Chloroflexota bacterium
TGATGACCGATCCTAAAATCATTTTGGTGGACGAACCGACGGCTGGCCTGGCCAAGCTGTTGTCGGCAGAGGTATACCGGATGCTAACCGATTTACGGGATGATGACGGGTTAACCATCTTGTTGGTAGACCAGGAAATCCGTCAGGCGCTGAAAATTTCCGATTATGTGTACGTGTTGGAGTTGGGGCGGAACAAGTATGAAGGCCCGGCTTCTGACTTCCATGATTTGGAGAAGGCGTTCTGGGTAGGGTGATGCCTGATGCGCAATACATAATGCGTGGCCGACGTGCATCATATATTGTGAAAGAGAAATTTTCATGCGTATTAAACTATTTTATCCCTTTATTTTTGCCGCCTTGTTGGGCGCCACCCTATTTATTATTTTCCGCCCGGCCCAGGCCGCCCACAGCGACGGCGTCATCTACGTGGACGTTGGTGCGGTCGGTGCGGCCAGCGGCGTCTCCTGGACAGACGCCTATACCAACGTGCAGGACGCCCTGGCTCACGCTGTCTCCAGCGACCAGATTTGGGTGGCCCAAGGCGTCTACTACCCGGACGAAGGCAGCGGCCAGACAAACAACAACCCCGTTTCCACCTTTTCCTTGCAAAACGGCGTGACCATCTATGGTGGTTTTGTTGGGAGTGAAACGCAATTGAGCCAGCGCGATCCGGCAGCCAATGTTACCGTCCTTAGCGGCGACATTGATGGGAACGACAGCACCGACGCCAACGGTGTGGTGACCGATCCGGGCAACATCGCCGGCAATAACGCTTACCGCGTGGTTACCGGTAGCAGCACAGACAATACTGCCATTCTGGACGGCTTCACCGTCACCGCCGGGCAGGCAACCAACGTCAGCTACTCTAGCGGCGGCGGGATGTACAATAACAGCGGCAGCCCGGTGCTAACCAACGTTACCTTCTCCGGTAATGAGGCCGGTGTCAGTGGCGGCGGGATGGACAGCAGCGGTAGCCCGGTGCTGTCCAACGTCACCTTCATTAATAACGCCGTCGGTAACAGTGGCGGTGGGATGGCCAACAGCGGCAACCCGGTGCTGACCAACGTCACCTTCTCTGGCAATACGGCCGGTAACAGCGGTGGCGGGATGTACAACAGCAGCGGCAGTTCAGCGCTGACCAACGTCATTATTGCTAACAGCGCCAACGGTGACTGCGTGAATAGCGGTGGCGTATCCCTGAACCCCGCTTCCCAAAATAACCTGATCAAAGACAGCGGCGCTAACGCCTGCGGCCTGATATCCGACGTGAACGGCAACATCGTCGGCCAAGACCCCAACCTGGGGCCGCTCACCGACTACGGCGGCTCCGGCCGGCAAACCTTCCCCCTGCTGCCCGGCTCCCCGGCCATTGATGCCGGGACCAATACCGGCTGTCCGGCCGAAGACCAGCGGGGCGCGGCCCGGCCCATAAGCGCCGCCTGCGACATCGGCGCTTATGAGGCCGGTTACAGCCTGGCCGTTGCCAAAAGCGTGAACGACGCCGCACCGGCGCCCGGCCAGACCATAACCTTCACCATCGTGGTCACCAGTACCGGCCCGGTAGTTTCTGGCTGGATCATCTCCGATACGCTGTCAACCGGGCTGAACTTTCTTGGCCCCATAACGCTGGACGACCCCTCCGGGACGGGTATTGCCGGCAGCGCGCCGCCGCTTCTGGCTGCCGGCCTTCTCCTGCCTTCCGGCAGCGCGGTCACTGTTACTTTCCCGGTCACCGTCTCCTATGGGCTGACCCAGGGAACTGTGTTGACCAACACGATGGCCGTTAGCGCTGCGCAGCTTGCCGCGCCTGTCACAGACGCGGTGGTTATTACGGTGCAGGAAACCAACATTTACCTGCCGTTGATACTCAGGCCGTAACGGCACACAATACGTTTACACATCGTGTTTCACGAGGGGGCGCCCAGGCAGAGGCGACGGCTGTGGCTTTGCCTGGGCGGGACGTCGGATTAGGATGAGGATAACGTGGTGTGTGTTGGTTACTTATCGCGCATCACATCAAAAGTTATGGCGCTATCAAAAAGTGTTCCCGAATTTACGTCGCCGGCGTTTGCCCGCGATATTGTTTTATCCCCTACACTGCGCATCAATGAGCGGGTGAAGGCGTTGTGGGCAGCGGGGGAGACGGTGTACCATTTTGGCTTTGGCGAGTCGCGCTTTCCGGTGCATCCCAAATTACAGGCGGCGTTGGCGGCCAATGCCCACCGCAAGGGATATTTGCCGGTGCAGGGTTTGGCGGAACTGCGGGAAGCGATTGCGGCGTATGACGGCCGTATCCACCACACCCCCATTTCCCCAGATCAAGTCATCGTTGGGCCGGGCAGCAAAGCCCTGATTTATGCTTTGCAGATGGCCCTGGCGGGGGATTTACTTTTGCCGACGCCGTCCTGGGTGAGTTATGCGCCGCAGGCGAAGCTGCTGGGCAAGCCGGTGCATTTTGTGCGGGGGACGGCCGTAAACGGCTACCAACTCACCATCGAAGCCCTGGATGGAGCAGTGCGGCAGGCGCAGAGTGAGACAAAAATATTGCTCATCAACAGTCCCAACAATCCGGCCGGCTACATGTTTGCCTCAGACTTTTTGCAGGAACTAGCCGATTACTGCCGCCAAAACCGGATTGTGGTGATCAGTGATGAGATTTACGCCAGAGTAGAACACGGTTTCACGCCGCACATCTCTCTGGCTGAGTTTTACCCGGAAGGGACGATTGTGGTGGGCGGCTTGAGCAAGCATCTCTCGTTGGGTGGCTGGCGGTTGGGGAAGGCGATTATTCCTAAAGAGCAGACCGCCTTGATGCCCGCTTTACGGACGATTGCCAGTGAAATCTGGTCTACAGCGACAGGACCGGTACAGTATACGGCCGTAACCGCCTACAGCAACGACCCCGAAATTGAAGCCTACATTACCGAATGCACTCAAATTCACGCCGCCCGTACCCAACACATCTGGGGCATGTTTGACGAATTAGGCATGACTTGTCCCCAGCCCCAGGGCGGCTTTTATTTGATCCCCAACTTTGACCGCTGGCGGGAACCGTTGGCCCGGCGTGGCGTCCATACCTCAGAGGCGTTGGCCCATTACCTGTTGGAGGAGTATCATATCGCTTCCTTACCCGGCACTGCTTTTGGTGTACCCGCCGCAGAGATGTCTTTGCGTATAGCCACCAGCTATGTGGATATGGAAACAGATGAAGCAGCAGCCAACGTCCTGACTGCCTGGCGGCAAACACCGGACAAAGATGAGTTTATCAGCCAACACCAACCGAAAATGGCGCAGGCGCTGGAGCAATTTCGCAAGTTTATTTCTGATCTTGAGACCACGGATGGCAACGGATTTTGATCGATCAACACGGATTTTTAATCTGTGAAAATCCATGTATCTGTGCCCATCCGTGGTTCCCCATTACACCATGATTGACATACGTCCCATCACAACTATAGAAGAAGCGCGGCACATTGAGCAGATTATTCAGGCAGCCTGGGGAGCCGACTGCCATATGGCTATACCGGACCACCTGACGATCACGATTGCGCGGGAAAATGGCGGGGTGGTTTTGCTGGCCTGGGATGGAGAGCGGCTGGTGGGATTTTGCCTGGGTTTCCTGTCTTATGTGGAAACGGATGGGGAAAAGCGGCTGAAGCATTGTTCCCACATGGCGGGGGTGATTCCTGAATATCGCGGCCGCCGGGTGGGGGAGATGATTAAGTGGGCGCAGCGGGATGCGGTGCTGGCGTTGGGCATTGACCACATCACCTGGACGTATGATCCGCTGGAAACGCTGAACGGCCGTCTCAATATCCACAAGTTAGGCGCAGTTTGTAACACGTACAAACGAAATATCTATGGCGACGGCCGTGACAGCCTCAATTGGGGCGTGCCGACAGATCGTTTCCAGGTGGATTGGTGGCTGGCTTCGGAGCGGGTGCGGGCGCATCGGGCGGGGACGCAGCAGCATTTGTCTTTTGCCGAGTGGCGGGCGCAGGGGGTGGCGGTGGTGAATGAGGTTACGGCCGTAGACAACATCTGGCATCCCGGCGAGGTTGACGACAAGCTGTTTGCCGCACAACGGCTGCTGGTTGCCGTGCCCCGCGATTACCAGCAGGTGAAAAAAGCCAGCGTGGAATTGGGCCTGACCTGGCGGCTGTATTCACGGGACATCTTTGAACGCGCTTTTGCCCGGGGTTTCGCTGTTACCGATTTATTGGTGACAGACTCTTTGTGCTATTACTTGCTGGAAAAATCTGCCCTGTAAATAAAGGTCATATCTGTTCCTTTCTTCATCTGTTGTAATCTTGCTTTACCCGTAAGATTCCTCACATTCATCCCCGACATTTGCGTTAAGGTAAGCCCGGAAACGAGCTAAGAAAACGTTAAGAGTGAAGCCGGACTGATTGGTAACCGACCTGAATCCGTTATAATGCGGCAGTCGGGCAGGGTATGCTTGGCCGCAAGTGGTGACATGGTGCGTAAACGACTGTTCATTTTAGCTTTTCTGCTCCTGGTTGTGGTGGCGGCGATTTTGGCGATGCCCATGGCCTTGCGAGCCATCCCGCCCCGGTATGCAGCCCGGTTTTTGCCCAAACCGCTGCTGGCCCTGACTGTACCGGAGCAGGAATCGCCTATTTTACCGACGGTAGCTAAACCGGCCGATGCCAGCTTTTTGCTTGAACCAAAAGTGACGGCTATGGTCGTAGCCGTCCTCCCCCCCACATTTACCCCGCCGCCTACGGCCGTATCCGATGAGATTGTGGTTGAAGCAACGGCCGTACCCACCATTCCGCCTACGCAAATCCCTGTGCCTACCCCCACACTCATTCCCTTTCCCCCCGCTGCTCGCATCCAGAACGTGCGCCACGAATTTCAGGAATGGAATAACTGCGGCCCGGCCACATTAGCCATGACCCTGAGCGTGTTCGACCTCAATTTAACGCAAAAAGACACCGCTCCCATCCTCAAGCCCAACCCCGAAGACCGCAATGTCAGCCCCCATGAAATGGCCGCTTTTGTCAACGAGCGCACCGATTTCCAGGCCTTGTTCCGGGTAGACGGACAGGCGGACACGGTGAAACGGCTGGTGTCTAACGGCATTCCCGTCATCCTGGAAATTGGCATTGAGCCGCCGGGCGAGTTCCGCTGGATGGGCTGGTACGGCCATTACATGCTGGTGGTGGCCTATGACGATGCTCAGGAGCAGTTCTGGATTTATGATTCCTGGCTGGGCACAAGTGAAGTGCCGCTGGCAAATGCCGGGCCAGACGGCCGTATCCTCACCTACGAAACATTGGCACGGGACTGGCCCCACTTCAATCGCAACTACATCGCCGTCTACCGCCCGGAACAGGCCCAACTGGTAGCCGACATCATCGGCCCGGATATGGATGATGCAGTCATGTGGGCCAACGCTTTGGAAACTTCCCGCCAGAATGCAGCGGCTGATCCGGAAAATGCTTTTTACTGGTTCAATCTGGGGACGGCTTACAACGCTTTGGGCGATTATGAATCGGCTGCTGCCGCTTTTGACCAGGCGCGGGCCATTGGCCTGCCCTGGCGCATGTTGTGGTATCAATTTGGCCCGTATGAAGCGTATTACCAGGCCGGCCGCTACGAAGATGTGATTTTGCTGGCCGATACGACCTTAAAAGACCGGCCCTATTTTGAAGAATCTTTCTACTACAAAGGGCTGGCCCAGGCCGCTTTAGGCGATGCTAAAGCAGCCCGCAAAAGCCTGGAAAAAGCCGCCGATTTGAACCCGAATTTTGCCCCTGCCGCCCGCGCCCTGGCCCAAATGGAAAATTAACGTATTACAAGCGCGGTAAATGGCAATTGGATTGTTGCGCCAAGATTGGTTCAATCTCGAAGATTGAATCAATCTGAAAACGTCAATCTCTGTGAAATATTTAGCCTTGATTCGCCACGCAGCGGTGCAGATTGAGCCGGATGTTCCGGCGGCCGAATGGCAGCTATCGGCAAACGGCCGTACCCTGACCCGCCAACTAGCCCCCCAACTCATCCCCTATCGCCTGAACCGTATTGTAACCAGCGTAGAACCAAAAGCGGTTGAAACCGGGCGGATTCTGGCTGAGGAATTGGGCCTGCCCTGGCAAACGGCCGTCAACCTGCATGAACATGACCGGCAAGGCGTACCGTACTTTGGGCGACATGAAGATTTTGTCACGGCCGTCACCCGCTTCTTCACCCAGCCTGATGAACTGGTATTTGGCCGGGAAACGGCCGTACAAGCCAGAGATCGTTTTGTTACGGCCGTGAATCGCCAACTAATCGCCCATCCCCAGGAAAATCTCGCCCTCGTCGCCCACGGTACGGTCATCACCCTCTACCTTTGCCACACCAACCCGGATATAGACCCCGTCACATTTTGGCAAAAACTGGCAGACCCTGCCGCCTTCATCCTCTCCCTGCCGCAGAATAACCTCAAACACAGCCTGCCCACTGCCCACTGAAAACTGAAAACTGCCCACTGAAAACTGAAACTTTACAGCATTCCCCAAATCATAGATAATGACTTTGCGCCATGAAGTTATTTAAGAGAGTCACCGAATCCCGGAGCGGGGTGTGGAACTGCTCCCAATTGATGTTGGCAGAGTGGACTTGAACCTACGAAACAAACTCGTTTACGGCCTATTTTATTGGGGGCCGGCCAAATTTCTAGAAGCCTACCAGCGTTTGCTCAAACTGGTGGGCAAAGACCCCGCATCTTCCTTCCCGGAAGGTACCTGGCAGTTTTACGTGGGGTATGCGCTGCGGGACGATACGGCGCGGCACACCTGCGAAACGCGCGGCTTTGATACCACCCTGCACCAGTACGATATCCGGCTTTCAGCAGTAGACCGGGTGACAGCCTGGACGATGGCCGCTATTTACGCTTTGCACCAATACGATGATTTGCTGGCGAATGAGTGGCGGGAGCGGGTTTACACCCACACCTTGCATCAGGTAGCTGTCGAATACCGGCACAAAGACGCGCCCTATTACGCCCGGCTTTACCGGCTGTGGGAGAGTAAACGGCCGTATCTCCGCCGCCGCGATGCCCATCTGGATGAAGACTTCCCTAGCTACCGCCGCCGCAAATTTGACGAGTTTATGGCCGTCGCCACTGAGGGGCTGCCCAAACCCCTGGTGGCTGAATGGCGCAGCCGCCTAGAAACCGCCCAGGCTGAAGAGCTGCCCGCTTACCAACGGCAAATGCGCATCCGGGCTTACCTGGAGCCGACCATTTACGGCGAAATCCGCAAGCCGGTTCCTTTGGAGCAGGTGCGTGTCGGCGTCATCTATGAGGGACATTACTATTTGCTGCCTATCTGCGCCGGGCAGGGGCGGCTGCCGGTGGACGTGGGCGTGGTGCGGGCGCAGATAGCGGCGCTCATGGCCTGGCCGGCTGAGAAAACGGCCGTCTCCCTGACCGCAATAGCTACTGTGCGGCGGAGTGCTTTTCCTGATTTGATCCAGTCCCTCAGCCCGGTGCTGCGTCAGGAATTGGACAACTTGCACCAGGCGCCCATCTGGATAAACACCGATCAGCAGCCAGCGCAACAGCCCTTGTCCGTCATCCGGCAGGGGGAGCGGGGGATTGGCGATCATCCCCTGACGATTTTTGATACGGGCGAATCGTTTGTCTTTGATTTGTCGCACATTTTCTTCGATGGCATCTGGGGCGTGTCGCTGGCGGAGATTTTGACGAATGAGGCGCTCTCCTGGGCGGTTTATTTGCATTCGCTGCCCACGGCCGTACCGGGGCGACACCGGCCGTATTCGCCAGCCTTTTCCTTCCGGCCCGGCGATGCAGAATTGGTGGCCCAAGCCAACCATGTAGCTCAGGAAGCCAGCGCAGAAACGGCCGCCGTAGATTTGCCCGCCCTTTTGTCTTTGCGGCAAAGCGGCAAGGAAGAGGCAGCCTTGCAGCACATCACTGTGAATGATTGGCTGGTGTTGTATCGGGCGATTCATACGGCCGTTTACCAGCTATCCCCCGCCCTGCAAGCCGAACTGGAAGCTTTGCGCCGTGACGAGAAAACACGCCCCGCCGCTGAAACCGCTCTGACCGTCCTCCACGACGACCAAACCAGTAATCCGGCCATCCTCATTCCCGTAGACGCCAGCCGCCAATCCCCGCGCGACCGCGTTTACCCCTTGACCTTTGAAGTGCCCCTGCTCAATCTGGAGTTGATTAAGCTGTATCAACAGGCGTTGGCGGCGGAAAAAGCTTATGAACGCGGCGCGCCGAACCGGCCTCATGCCTACGCCCAATTTGCCAAAGCACGCCAGGCTTATTTGGCCCGCTTGCAGGCGTTTGGCGAGGAACTGCACCGGCAAAAACAGCGGGCCATGCAGGGGGAAACGATGAGCGTAGGCACGATTCGTCTGTTGGCCCACGTACCCATCCCCGTGCAGCGTTTGTTGGATGGTATTCCCGGTCTGTTTGACTCGCTGAACGATTTGATCAAGGGGCGGGAGGTGTTTTCCAATGTGGGCTGGGTGATGCCGTCCAGCACGCTGACTCGTTTTATGACGGCGAAGGATGACAACGAGAAGAAGGAGATGGCCTGGGGGGTGATGACTGATGCGCCGGGAGTGATGCGCCTTACTTTGCGGGATTTTCGGCCGCACGTGGCCCAGTTAACGGCCGTCGGCCGGCACGATTTGGCGCAGCGTCTGGCGGCCGATCAACTGGAAGCGTATGCCACCGATTTGAACCAGTTTGTGCGGGAATTGCAAAAGATACTGGACGGGGTGACTGAGCCGGCCGCGGCGGCGGAAGAAATGACGCCGGGCCGGGCTGTACCAGAAAAGCGGTACAAACGGCCGTATCCCTTAATACCGGCGGCAGTGATTCGGGCGCAGGAAAAGCAGCCGGTTTTGGCCGAACAGCCGTTGACAGAACAGGCCGAGAGCAGCAGCGCCTGGGGTTGTTTTGCCTTGTTTCTCTTTGCGGTTGTGATGTTGGTTGTCTTTTTTATCGGCGGTCTTTTTTACGTGGCGGTGCAGATACGGCCGTATGATGAACTGGTTGTTATTGCCCGCCAGGTGGCTGCTACTGGGGGCTTGAACCAGCCGGAGGAGACACCCACTGCCGCGCCTGCCATAAGGCCTATACCCACCTTTACCCTATCACCCACCATGGCTCCTACCCAGACGCCCCGGCCCAGCAGGACGTCATCCCCGACGGTGACGGCCGTTGTACAGCCCATCGCCACTGCCACGGTGCGGCCATCACCTACGTTGATGCCTACGGCCGTCCTCACCATCACCCGGCCGGCAGACGAGATGCCGATGGCCCTGATTGCTGCCACGACTTTTCAGATGGGGGCGTATGCGGCCGACGAGTTGGCGCAGGCGGATGAGCGTTCGTTGCATGAGGTGCGGGTGGACAGCTACGCTATTGATTTGTATGAAGTGAGTGTGGCCCAATACGCTGCCTTCCTCAATACGCTGGGCAGTTATGTGGGCACGTGCCAGGGGTACACCTGCCTTTCCACTCGCTTCGAGACGCGCCGCAGTTATCTTACGATTGACGAGGCCGGTTATGGTGTTCTGCCCGGTTTTGCCGATTATCCGGTGAACAATGTAAGCTGGTTTGGGGCGCAGGCGTATTGTGAATGGGTGGGCGGCCGTTTGCCTACGGAGGCGGAATGGGAACTGGCGGCTCGCGGCGGCGATGCCCGGTTGTATCCCTGGGGTGATGCGCCGCCGGATGGGAATACGGCCGTATTCGACGGCACCATTGCCGATTTGCAGCCGGTAGACAGCCTGCCGGACGGCCGCAGCCCCTTTGGCCTGTACCACATGGCCGGCAACGTGTGGGAATGGACGGCCGACGGCTACGATCCTATCTACTATGACCGCAGCCCCTACGACAACCCCCAAGCACCGGCCGGCCGGGCCAACGATCCCCGTACCGTGCGCGGCGGCGGTTACGACGGTCCGGCGGCCGACCTGCGCCTGACCAATCGCCGCGGCATTCCCGGCACGGAATTCCGGGAAGTGCCGGATGTGGGTTTTCGCTGCGTTGTACCGTGATGCGTGAAGGCGTGATGCGTAATTTAACCCTGTCACCTGCCGCCTTGTCACTTGCCGCCTTGCCACTTTCCCATTAAACTGCCCCTATGACCCAAACGAACGCTCACAAACAGCGCCACGAGAGCGATTTGGCAATCTTGAATAAGGTGGCCCAGGAATTGAACCGATCTGTGGAACTGCATGAGGCGGTGCAGGGCGTACTGGCCCAGGCGGCGGCGCTGCTGGATTTGCATACCGGCTGGGTCTGGCTGTTGGGCGAAGATGAACGGCCGTATCTGGCCGCCACACAAAACCTGCCCCCCGCGCTGGAGGACAATCCGCAAAAAATGGCCGGGGACTGCTTTTGCCTGCGCACCTACCGGGAAGGCGATCTGGCGGGCGCGGCGAACGTCAATGTGGTGGAATGCAGCCGCCTGCACGGGTTGGTAGATGGCACGGGCGGGCTGCGTTACCATGCCAGTATCCCTCTCTATGCGCACGGCAAAAAGCTGGGCGTCCTCAACGTCGCCAGCCGGGATTGGCGGCAGTTGGCCCCGGAAGATTTGCAGCTTCTCTACACCATCGGCGATTTGCTGGGGATTGCCATTGAGCGGGCGCGGCTGTTTGACCGCAGCGCCCAATTGGGGGCGGTGGAGGAGCGGAACCGGCTGGCGCGGGAAATTCACGATACGCTGGTGCAGGGGTTAACGGCCGTCTCCCTCCAGTTAGAATCGGCCGACGCGCTGCTGGAAGCGGGGGCCGACCCGGACGCTGTGCGCCAAAAAGTAGAACAAGCCCTCCACCTCACCCGCGCCAATCTGGACGAAGCCCGCCGCTCGGTGATGGATTTGCGGGCCGCGCCGCTGCAAGGGCGCACCCTGGAAGAAGCGCTGGTCGTGCTGGCGGAACAGGCGGATGTGGCGGTAGATTTGCAGGTGACGGGGTCACGGCCGTTACCCCCACGGGTGGAATCCGGCCTGTACCGCATCGCCCAGGAAGCGTTGACCAATATCGGCCGTCACGCCCAGGCCACGCAGGTAACGATGATGCTGACAATGACGCCGGATCAGGTCACGCTAACGGTGGAGGATAACGGCCGGGGCTTTGATCCGGAAGCGGTATTGGAAAACAAGTTTGGTTTGATTGGCATGAATGAGCGGGTGCGGCTGCTGGACGGCCGTTTCCGTCTGGAAAGCAGTGAGGGCGAAGGGACGCGGCTGGAAGTGGTGGTGCCTGTATGAATAAACCGATTCGTATTTTAATTGTAGACGATCACCCTGTGGTGCGGGATGGGCTGGTAGCGATTTTAAGTACCCAGCTTGATTTTGCCGTGGTAGGGGAGGCGGGCGACGGCCGTGAAGCGTTGGCCCAGGTGGCAGCTTTGCGCCCGGACGTCATCTTGCTGGATTTGGAGATGCCCCGGATGGATGGGGTAGAGACGCTGCGCCGCCTGCGCCAGTCGGATGCGGACGCTAAAGTGCTGGTCTTTACGGCGTATGATTCGGATGAGCGGATTGTGACGGCCGTGCAGGCTGGGGCGCAAGGCTATCTGCTCAAAGGCGCGCCGCGGCAGGAGTTATTTAACGCCATTCGCATTGTCGCCGAGGGCGGTTCGCTGTTGCAGCCCTTGGTCGCTTCCAAACTGATGCAGCGGGTCAGCCGGGAGCCGGAGTCGTTGTTTGAGCCGCTGACGCCGCGGGAGTTGGAAGTGCTGCAGGAACTGGCGCGGGGTCTGCAAAACAAGGAAATTGCCGCCAAACTGGTCATCAGCGAGCGCACCGTCAAGTTTCACGTCAGCGCCATCCTGGCTAAATTGGATGCGGGCAACCGCACGGAAGCGGTAGCCATTGCCGCCCAACACGGCCTGGTCAATCTGTAGAACGATTTTGTAAATCGTTCTTTGGGCGATTTGCAAAATCGCCCTACACTTAAAAATCTCGTTGGAGGAGGAAGTCGGCCAGTTCGTTGAGGGTGGTATAGGCTGCGCCGTTGGGTTGGGCCGCTTCCAGATGGCCCTGGGCGCTTTGGGAGTAGGTGGTGGCTTTTTCGATGGCGTACTCGCGTGCCCCGCTTTCGTCCAGCAGGCGGATGGCTTCGGCGATAAAAGCGCCATCGGTGTTTTCCTGCCGGTAAAGTCGGCGTAGTTCGGCGCTTTGGCTGAGGCCGTAGAGGACGGGCAGGGTCTTCTTTTTAGTGGTAATGTCGCTGCTGGCCGATTTGCCGATGACGGCTTCATCCCCCCAAATACCCAGAATGTCGTCTTTGACCTGGAAGGCCAGCCCCAGTTCCAGGCCGAATTGGGCGTAGTGGCGCACGGTTGGGGCGTTGCAGCCGGCAATCAGGGCGCCCAGTTCAGTGCAGAGAGAGATGAGTACGGCCGTTTTCCCCGTAATCATCTCGATATATTCATCTACCGTCACATTGTCCCGCGTTTCAAAATCCATGTCGTTAAACTGGCCGTGCGTCAGGTTGAGACAGGTCTCGTCAAAACGGCGTAAGGCTTGCACCGTAATGTCTGCCGGAACGCCGCGCTCCAGCAGGCGGCTCATGGCCAGGTGCGCCTGGGCAAACATGGCGTCCCCGGCGTTGATCGCCTGCTCAATGCCCCAGATCGTCCACAACGTTTTACGGCCGCGCCGGGTAGGGCTGGTGTCTTCAATGTCGTCGTGGATCAGGGAGAAGTTGTGCAGCAGTTCGATGGCGGCGGCGGCGGGGACGGCTTGCTGCCAATCCCCGCCGGCGGCCTGGTTGGTGAGGAGGAGGAGCAACGGCCGTATCTGCTTCCCGGCGTGAACCTGCACCGGCTGCATCTGCTCATCTACCCAGCCCATGTGGTAATGATTCATGCCGAAAAATAAATCCGGCGTTGTGACACTGTCATATTGCAGCACAGCCTTCATCTCTTCGTTGATAGCTGCCCGCATATCTTCTGTTTTGGCAAGAATTTTTTGCATGTGTTTTCGTGTAGTTTCCCGGAAACTTCAAGTTTCCGGGAAACTAAATAAATTCCGTATAAAGCGGCGTTTCGGCCAGTGCTGGTAAATCCTTCGCGCCGCTGGCGAACATGGTGATGCGTAGTTCGTCGCTTAAAATTTCGGCCATTTCGATGACGCCGTCAACGCCATTCTGATCCGCTGCCCGCAAAAAGTCGCCGGCCAGACCGACCAGGTTGGCGCCCAGGGCGATACATTTGGCGACGTCAATGCCGTTGCGGATGCCGCCGCTGGCGAAAAGGGGCAGGTGGGGTGCCGCTTCCCGGCAGTATTGGAGGGATACGGCCGTAGGAATCCCCCAATCAATAAACGTGCTGGCTACCCGCGCATGGCGGGCTGTAGGGGCGCGGTACATCTCCACCTGGCTCCAGGACGTGCCGCCAGCCCCGGCCACGTCAATGGCGGCAATACCCGCATCCGCCAACCGCCGCGCCGCCTGCCGGGAAAATCCCCAGCCCACTTCTTTAGCGATGACTGGGACGGGCAGCCGGGCGCAAATCTGCTCCGCCTTCGCCAGCAGATGGGCAAAATTGCCATCCCCTTCCGGCTGGACAGCTTCCTGCAGAACGTTGAAGTGCAAAATCAGGGCGTCAGCCTGACACATATCTACGGCGCGCTGGCATTCGTCCAAACCGTAGCCGTAATTGAGCTGCACTGCACCTAAATTGGCAAAGAGGAGAATGTCGGGGGCCACCTGGCGCACGTGGTAGGTGTCGGCCAGCGCGGGGTCTTCGATGGCGGCGCGCTGCGAACCCAGCCCCATCGCCATCCCTGTTTCCTGCGCGGCGGCAGCCAGTGTGCGGTTGATCTCCCTCGCTTCGGGCGTGCCGCCGGTCATGGAGGAGATGAGCAGCGGGGTACGCAGCCGCTTGCCGAAGATTTCCGCGCTTAAATCTATGGTGCCCAGGTCTAATTCCGGCAATGCCTGGTGCATGAAGAAATATTTTTCCAGCCCGGTGGTAAGCTGGTTAAAGGCGACGTCTTCTTCCAAATTGATGCGAATGTGATCCGCCTTGCGCCGCTCGTGAATGGCGTCATCGGCCGGCGGGTCCATGATTGCGCTCATAAATTGACTCCGTTTTTCCTTTTCGGATTGCTTGCCGGGAGTATACTATGCCGTGAACTGAATGGCGAGAAAAAGAGAGTGACGGCCGTTATCCTTTGCCATCTTGTGTTCAGACAACGTGTAAGCCACGTCTGCTATACATTCTCTGGTTATGTGCCTGTGGGATTCGCCGCGACTCATTTGCCGGGTTACAATTCACGGGCGCGCTTTGTGAGATGGTTCAAATTGCCCTTAACAACTTGTAGGACGATTTTGCAAATCGTCCAGGGGCGATTTACAAAATCGCCCTACAAAGTGTCAATCTGCTGAACCATCCTAGATTTAACAGCGATTTTTCACCTATATTTGGAGGCAACATGCGCATTTTAATTACGGGAGCGGCCGGATTTTTAGGCTCCCACCTGAGTGACAGATTTATTGAGGAAGGCCATACCGTGGTGGGTATGGACAATTTGATTACGGGCAATATGGATAACATTGTCCATCTGATGGGGCATGAGCGGTTCAGCTTTATTAGGCAGGACGTGAGCAATTACATTTATGTGGCGGGGCCGCTGGATGCGATTTTGCATTTTGCCTCGCCGGCCAGTCCCAACGATTATTTGGAGTATCCCATCCCCACCTTAAAGGTAGGCTCTCTGGGGACGCATAACACACTGGGTTTGGCGAAGGCGAAAGGGGCGCGGTATTTGTTGGCCTCTACGTCGGAGGTGTATGGCGACCCGCAGGTGAACCCGCAGCCGGAGACGTATTGGGGGCACGTGAACCCGATTGGGCCGCGCGGCGTGTATGACGAGGCGAAGCGTTTTGCCGAGGCGATTACCCTGGCCTACCAAAGGTATCACGGCCTGGAAACGCGGATTGTGCGTATTTTTAACACGTATGGCCCCCGGATGCGGCTGAATGACGGCCGTGTCGTACCCAATTTCATCCGCCAGGCCTTGTTGGGCGAACCGCTCACCGTCTATGGGGATGGCAGTCAGACACGTTCCTTTCAGTATTACAGCGATCTGGTCGAGGGCATTTACCGCCTGCTCCAGTCCGACGAGAAGCTGCCGGTCAACATTGGTAATCCCTCGGAGATGACTATCTTGGACTTTGCTCATGAGGTCGTGGAAATTGCCGGTAGTAACTCGGAGATTGTGTTTGTCCAGCCTAAGGATGAACGATTTACGGACGATCCCAAAATGCGCCGGCCGGACATCAGCAAGGCGAAGCGGGTGTTGGGCTGGGAACCGAAAGTGTCTTTGGCTGATGGCTTGGCGGAGACGGTGGCGTATTTTCGGGATAAGGTTTGAGCGGTAATTGGTGAACGGTGAACGGGTGATTGGCGATTGGAGATTGGTTCAATCTTTAAGATTGAACCAATCGGCCGTTTGGCAGCCGTGGGGGTTCTTGCTGGCGGCGATGGCGGCTGGCGTGCTGCTGGTGTGGCTGCCGCTGCCGTGGGCGGTGGGATTGGCGGTAGGCACGGCCGTATTCCTCCTCGTCGTCATTTATCCTGTTCTGGGTCTGGCGTTGGCGCTGCTGGCGGCCCCATTGGGGGCGTGGGAAAGCGCTGCGTTTGGCTCATCGCTTTTGGACAGCGGCCAATTTTTTTTGCTGTTGACCCTGGCGGTGTGGTTGGGGCGCGGCCTTTCTCGGCGGCGGCTGATGATTCCGCACACATTTTTGCATGTGCCGTTGGCGATCTTTTTGCTGGTGACGGCCGTCTCCCTCCTCAATGCTCCCTCTCTACCCTTCGGCTTGCGTGAATGGCTCAAATGGGCCGAAATCGCCTTGATTATGCTCATGGTCGTAGATATGGGCACTGTGCTTGCTTCTCGCCGGCTATCAATTAAACAATTACCCAACTACCAATTACCAATTACTATTTTCCTCACCATTCTTCTGCTGGCCGGCTTAACCCAAGCCCTCATCGGCATTTGGCAGTTTGGCCGGGGCGATGGCCCGGAGCATTTTTTGGTGTTGGGGCGGTTTTACCGGGCGTATGGCACGTTTGAGCAGCCGAATCCTTTTGGCGGCTACATGAATCTGACGGCTTTGCTGGCGTTGGGCGTGGTGGTGGGTTTGGTGACGGCCGTATGGCAGCGTTGGCGGCAGGACGAGGCATTCTCCTGGCGGCTGGCGGGGGCATTGCTGGCTGTGGGCCTTGTGGCTTTGGTCACCAGCCTGGCGTTGATCTTTTCCTGGAGCCGGGGCGCGTGGCTGAGTTTCGGGGCGGGTACGGCCGTCCTCGTCCTCTTCTGGCCCAAAAAGCTGTGGCAGGGCATCTTGCTGCTGGCGGTGGGCGGCATGTTGTTCCTGGGCGGCGTTCAGGCAGGCGTGGTGCCCGCTTCCGTCACCGAGCGCATCACCGGCTTCAGCCAGGATTTGCGCTTTGGCGACGTGCGCGGCGAAGATATTAACGACGCCAACTATGCGGTCCTGGAGCGGCTGGCGCATTGGCAGGCGGCCGTAGACATGGCGCGGGAGAATTTGTGGCTGGGCGTCGGTTTTGGTAATTATGAACCGGCTTACGCCGATTATGCTCTGCTCAACTGGCCGTACCCCCTCGGCCACGCGCACAATTATTACCTGAATCTGGTGGCGGAAGTCGGCGTGGTGGGGCTGCTGGCATATGTGGTTTTGTGGACGGCCGTCTTCTGGCAAACTATTCGTCTCTTGCGGCGGTTGGATTGGCCTGTGCGGGGTATCGCTCTGGGCTTGCTGGCCGTTTGGGTGGCAATTTCCGTCCATCATTTGGTAGATAAGCTCTATGTAAACAATATTTACATCCACTTGGGTGTTATGTTAGGATTGTTGCAACTTTTGGAGATTGGAGATGGGAGATTCACAACTCGTGAATCTCCCATCTCCAATCTTCGCTAAAATTTATAGCGGAGATTACTGATTAGATGGTTACACTTTTTGCTAATACGGCCGGCCGCTTTGGAGTAAATCCCAAAGAGGCGGAACGGTTCTTCAAATTTTTGATTGTTGGCTCCATTGGGTTTGTGGTGGATTTTGGCGTTTTTAACTTGCTGTTGAATCCGCTGGATGCCTTGTTCTCTGCCGGTACCGGCGCGTATAATTTTTTCGTTGGTTTGGGGTTGAGCGAAGAGTTTGTGGAATTTGGTTTGGCGGCCGTTATCGCCGGAACTATTTCTTTTATTGCTGCCATTATCAGCAACTTTTTCTGGAATCGTTATTGGACGTATCCGGATTCGCGTTCCAAACATATTGTAGGGCAGTTTTTGCAATTTTCCCTGGTTAGCATTACCGGGATTGTTTTCCGTATTCCTATTATTGCCTTATCCCGCGTTCCTTTTACCAATTTGGTGGTGGCTACGGTAGGTTCCTGGCTTAGTCCGGAGTTGACGTCTCGTTTGGGTGAAAATTTAGCGTTGGCGCTTTCTGTGCTGATTATTCTTTTCTGGAATTTCTTCATCAACCGCTACTGGACGTACAGCGACGTTGACTGATGCGGATTGGCATTGATGTGACGGCGGCCGTTACCCAGGGTGGGGGGATTGGCCGTTATACCCGCGAACTGATTCACGCGCTGGCAGAAGTGGATGCAATTAATGAATACCGGTTTTTTTCGGCAAAACGGCCGTCAACCTCCCCCGTCCCCAGCCCTCTTCCCGCCGCTCCAAATATCCAGACTTGTCCCGCGCCGCTGAATGAACGTTGGCTGTACCGCCTTTGGTACCGGCTGCATCTGCCGCTGCCGGTGCAGTGGGTGACGGGTAAACTGGATTTATTCCACTCGCCCGATTTTGTCCTGCCGCCGGTCAGCGGCCATATCCCCACGCTGCTCACCGTTCACGACATTTCTTTTGTCCATTACCCAGACGTGTATCCGCCGAAGCTGATCAACTATTTGAAGCGGGTTGTGCCCTGGTCTATTGAACGCGCCAGCCACGTCCTGGCTGATTCCCAGGCGACGAAGCAGGATTTGGTGGATGTGTGGCAGGTTGCGCCGGAAAAAATCACCGTCTTGTACAGCGGCGTCCATGAGCGTTTTCAGCCGGTGACAGATGCAGGGAAGTTAACGGCCGTGCGCCAAAAATACCAATTAGGCAGCCAACCTTACATCCTGTCCGTGGGTACCATCCAGCCTCGCAAAAATTACCAGATGCTCATCCGCGCCTTTCAGCCGGTAGCGGCGCAATATCCGCACAACCTGATTATCAGCGGCGGCAAGGGGTGGCTGTATGAGGAAATGATGGCGGAAGTAGAGCGGCAGGGGTTAAACGGCCGTGTCCGTTTCATCGGTTTTGTAGACGACGCTGACCTGCCGGCCCTGTACAGCGACGCCGATCTGTTCGTCTTCCCCAGCCTGTACGAAGGGTTTGGTCTGCCTGTGCTGGAAGCGATGGCTTGCGGCGCGCCGGTTATTTCGTCGGATGCGTCGTCGTTGCCGGAAGTGGCGGGGGATACGGCCGTGCTTCTCTCCCCCCAAGATCAAGCCGCCTGGACAGATGCCATGCTCGATCTGCTGGCCCATCCCGACAAAAGAACTGCGCTCGTGGCTGGCGGTTTCCGGCAAGCCCGCCAATTTACCTGGCAAACGGCCGCTCATTCCCTGCTTGAGATTTATCAAAAATTAGTCACTTCTTCATAGATACACGGATGACACGGATTGAATGGATAGACGCGGATTTCTTGTTTTATCCGTGAAAATCCTGCAAATCTGTCATATCCGTGTCTCCATTTTGCCCCAAAACAGTACTCATGTCCTAACAGACTAGACATAAACCTTTACAATTGCCTATAAGTTGGGGTATAATTTCGCGTAGTATCACATTGAACTTACATTGCAGTACCCAAAAAATGAATAAGGGTAAAAATTCTTTAGCATCCTTACAACCATGCGGCTTTTCATCATCGGGATGTGTATCCTCATTTAGAGGAGGAGAAGGAAATGTCCGCAAACGGCAATCTGTTTCGGGGCATCCTAAAGCTAAAGACATTATGTGTGGGTGGAGATTTCAGTAAAACGCCAACTGATCTGCCGTCTACACAATTTCCCGGCAATGTCCTGAGGCATACGGACGTGTTTCAATTTTACATTGAGACCAGGTATGATGAAGCGCTAGACATCATCATTGCCAACCGGGATATTGACCTGGTTTTTCTGGATGCTGATTATGATTCCCTGACCGAAATCACCACTTTTATGACTCAGGCCAGGGAAATACGGCCGAAATTACCCATCGTATTATTTACCAGCGATAGTGATGATAAAATGCGCCACCTCATGCGTGAGGGGGCCACCTGGCATTTTGTCAAAAACTCTGAGGTGATTACGTCCCTCAATTCTCAAGTACACGACCACGTTTATTCCCCCATAGATTGGCCGGAAATTTTTGTCCAATATGCCAGCGATTCTCTGAAACCCCGCATCGAACCAGGCTTGAGCTACACGGATTTGGAAGCGCTTTCCCAGAATCCGGAAGAGCGGTACATTATCAAGCGGTTGTTTGCCGACAGTGATGTGGTTCAGATTTTTCGCATGGATGAGGGGTTTAGCGGTTCGCGTATTTACACGGTTAAACCGGCGCACCAGCTTAAACGCATTCTGAAAATTGATGTAGCCGACCGGCTGGAAGCGATTCAGGAGAAACAGGAACGACTGATTCAACCGCGCCTCAACCGGCAGGTAGGGCAAATTCAGGGCAAACTGGTGCGCGGCGAACATCTGGCGGGGGCCTGTTACGCCCTGGCCGGCTCTTACCGGGACGCCATCACTCTGACCCAGTTTCTGTTGAATCAGAACCGGGTACGCAAAGAGTTGATTGACAAGATTCTGGAGCAGTTACGCATCAGCCTGGAGCAGTTGTACGCGGGCAGCTCGGATACGGAACTACGTTATTGGGCGCCCCTCTATGCCCGCGTCCTGCCCACACATTTGACACTGGCCGATGCCGTTCTGGTGGAGCCGGATGAGATGGCGGCTGATTTTGTGGTGTCGGCCGAATCGTTTAACACCCTGTCGGCCGTTCCCGGCAATCCGACGCTCCAGCAAATTAACCAAGCTGCTCGGCAGGGAGAGGAACCATCACTCATTTTGCATGGCTTTGAAGTGGCTGAAGTGGATTCGCGGGCCGGGACGATTTATCTGCATGACGATCTCATGGCCCGTTATCCGATTTCCTCGCTGCTCAAGGATAAAAACCACCCGATTATGCGGTTTAAGGTGCATTTGCAGGATGCGGATCAATCCTGGCTGGCGCATCCGGCTTTCCGGCGGGGTAAGCGGGTGAGTGTGCGGGGCCGGGTGGTGGCTACCCAGGAGACGATCATTGGGGATAATATTACGGAGGTGACGGGACGGCCGTTTGACTATGACTCCGACGTGCTGGAACTGGCTTCCGGCCGGTTTATCTCCCCCATTGCCAACGTGCGCAGCCTGCTTTGGGAGGTGGGCCGGGAAGATATGATCGTGCCCATTCCCCAACTGTCGCCGGTGGTGCATGGCGATCTGAATACCAGCAATATCCTGGTGGAGATCAGCGATGAGATGCCTCTCTGGCTCATTGACTTTTCCGATGCCCGCCCCGGCCACGTTTATTTTGATCTGGCCAAGTTGGAAGTGGAGTTTCGTACCCACGTCCTTTACCGCCTGTACAAGGAGATGGTGGACGAGGGCATCTGGGATGTGGACACGGCGACCAAATTTGCTCTGCTGGTGGAAAATGTGCTGATGCTGACGGCCGTCAACGATTTCTCCGATTTCATTACCACTCTGCGTGATTACCAGCCGGAATGGTACGACAATTTATACACCCAGTTCCCCCTCTATTCCGAAAACCTGCTCTACTTCCTCCACTCCCTGCGCCAGATTGCCGAAACGTACAGCCCGGAACGGTTCAAATACCATTATCCGGTAGCGGTCTTTTTCCAGAGCATCTCGGCGCTCAAATTTAAGCGGCTGGATGACGCCCCCTGGCATCCCTGGGCCAAACGGCTGGCCCTGTGCGCGGCCGTTGTGGCTGGCAAACAAGCCATCGAAGGTGTGGATCGCCCGCCGGAACTGGACGACGTGTACAGCGGGATGCGCCAGCGCAGCGCCTTTGCCGTGATTACGGTAGGCAGCGGCGGCGACCGGAAATATCTGGTGCAGTGGAATGAAAACTGGAATATGTACAATCTGGTCGGCGGCCGTTTGAATAACGTCAAAGGGGACAAGGATTCCTTTGCCCGGGCCATCCAGCGGGAACTGCAAGAGGAGTTGGGCCTGGTCAGTCCCAAGGATTACCGTATCGTGCGGGAATATAAGCCAGTCTACGAGCGGCAGTTTTCCCGCCGGGAATTTGTCTTTAAGGATTATGAGTTCCGTGTATTCCAGATTGAGCTGCTGCCCCGCCATCCCATCACGCCGGAAGAGTATGAATGGTACGCCAACCGCTTTGACACGGAACGAGAGAATATTCTGGTGTCGCGGGCGGAGATTGAACGGCTGCGCACGACGGATAATTTGCCCATCTCGGATACAACACGGATGATTTTGCAGGAGTTGGGGGAGATTACGGCCGTAAGTTCCGACGACATGCTGCTTTCTTTGGAATTTGAACTGGAGAGCGATGAAGTCGTGGTCAGCCGGGGGCGGGGGCAGGTGTTAGGCCGTTTGACCAATCCTCGCTATGGTGGCCTGGTGGAGAATGTGACGCTGGAAGTGCTGCCGGCCAATGGATACGAGACAGAGCAGGATTCGGCCGTTTTGCAGTTAGGCAAGCTGAACGCAGGCGACGTCTGCCCCATCTCCCTCTGGTTGCAGCCCAAAGAAAAACATGCCCGCCTGAAACTACGCTTTACCTTTTATGATGCCCGGGGCAAAGAATACCGGCAAACGGTAGAAAAAAGCCTGGAATTCAAGACCAATACCCGCGCCCTGTTCCATATTGACAATCCTTACGTTGTCGGTAAACCGCTTACCCCGGCCTCTGAAGATTTGTACGTGGGCCGGGAAGATGTGTTCATGTGGATTGAGGAAAATTTGCTGGGTAAAACCCAGCCGCATACCCTGATTCTCTACGGTCAGCGGCGTATGGGGAAAACATCTACGCTGTATCAATTAGTGGGCGGCCGGCGGGGCCAGACTATTCGTGAATATCCCGGCTACCCCATCTTCCCGGCATACATTGATTTGCAGCGCTTGGCCGGCTGTGACACGCCGGAATTTATGGCCCGATTGAGCCAGCAAATCATCCGCAATCTGGCTAGACGCGGCATCAAAATCACACCGCGGGAGTCCTGGTCGGCCAATGGCACAATTTTTGGTCAGTTTGATGAATTTCTGGATCGGGTAGAGGAAAAGCTGCCGCAAAATGGGCTGCTGGTACTGGTGATTGATGAGTTGGAGCAGATGCAGGCGAGTATTGAAAACGGCCGTCTCAGCCCCGATATTCTGCCTTACTTGCGTTCCCTGATGCAGCATCGTACGCAGTTGACTTTTATTTTGGTGGGAACCAACCAATTAATGGAAGATTATTGGAGTACGATTTTCCATGTGGGCATCAGCCGGGAAATTGGTTCGTTGAGCCGGGAAGATACGGAACGCCTCATTCGGGAACCGGTTTCGCCCATGATCCAGTACGACGATCTGGCCGTAGACCGCATCTGGCTGGCGGCACGGGGCCACCCTTATTTCAGCCAGCTTTTGTGCCACCGGCTGATCAGCGCCGTCAATCTGGAAGGCCGCCACAGCAAGATCATCACCATTACCGAAGTGCGCGATATGATTAACCTGGTGATTGATGAGGATGACAGCCATCTTCAGCATTTATGGAATGAAAGCAGCCGGGAAGAGCAGTTTATTCTGGCTTCCCTGGCAGGGACGCAGGAAGTGGGCGAAGAAAATGTATCCCGTTCAGAAGTGTTGTCTCGCCTGCGCGGTGCTTCCATTGAGGATGACACGGTACGCATGGCTTTGAACCGGCTGGAAACGCGCCGCCTGGTGACGCGCACCCCGGTGGAACGCCAGATTCAACGCCGGTTATCACAGCCGGGCGGCTGGCAGCCCACGCTGGTCAGTAAGGATTATGCGTATTCGATTTCGTTTGATTTGTTGCGAAAATGGGTGGCGAAGAAACACCCGTTGGGTTCGCTTTTATAATTATTTGGGGATTTTGGAGTATGTCATACATTGTTGGTCATCCTATAAAAAGACCTTCTGATTTTTACGGCCGTTCCTCTCAGGTCGCTCGTTTTTATGAAATTATTGGGGGTACTCAGGCCCAGTCTGCCAGCGTTTTGGGTGTGCGCCGGGCTGGGAAAACATCTTTTTTGCAATATGTCGCCCATCGCAGCATCAAAGCCAAATACTTGCGTGAGCCGGACAACTACACCATGATTTACATCAACATGTCCACCTGCAAAAAACCAGCCGATTTCTATTACGGCTTGCTGCGCCGCCTGCAATACTCGCTGGGCGTGGCCGAAACCGGCTTTTTGTGGAAAGAATCGCCCCCCAACGCCACCAGCATGTATGACGTGGAGGCATTCCTCTGCCAATTTCCGGAGCGGCGCATCATTCTTCTTCTGGATGAGTTTGACCAAATTCGGGTAGACACTTTCTCTCAGGAATTTTTGACCGAACTGCGGGCCATGACTAGCGTGCTGGACTATGATTTGGCTTTTGTCACGGCCTCTTACTGGGATTTGTACTATTTGGGTACCCAAATAGGGCTGCCGCCGACGTCACCTTTTTACAATATTTTTTACCCGACACCCATTTACATTCCCGGATTGGAGGAGAGCGAGATTGATACGCTCATCCAAAAACCAGCGGCAGAAGAGGGTTTCCCTTTTTCCGCGGAGGATGTGGCGCAGATTAAGCAGTTGGCAGGATCGCTGCCGTTTTTTGTGCAGGCTACGGCCGCTTATTGGCTGCGCTGCCGCAAAAGCGAATATACACCTGACCCGGAGCAAGCCCGGCAAATTTTAGTCGGCGAATTGTCGCCTTATTTTGAACAATGGTGGCGCTCTTTTGATAACGGCTACAAAGAAGTGCTGCGCTGCATTGCCGATAATCTTGACCTGTCTATTTTGCCTTACAGTCCGGTAGAAGTTCAGGAAGCTGTCCGTATTTTGGGTAATTATGGCATGGTGGTGCGGGAAGACGGCCGTCTGTCCATCAACGGCGATATTTTTGTTTTATGGGTGCAGCAGTACGCCCAACTGGCCGAACAAAGACAAACACTTCACATGCCGAATAACGGGCAAAACAGGCAGAAAAATAACGTAACTGATCCGGCCAAACTGCGTCTGGTCCTGACCGATTATTTCAGTCTGGAAGATTTGCAGGCGCTTTGTTTTGATCTGGGTCTGGATATTGATGATTTTCCTGGCACCAGTAAGCAGGCCAAAGCCATCGGGCTGATCGAATATTGGCGTAACCGGCGCGAATTGGGTCGTCTTGTTCAGGCCATTCGCCAGGAACGTGGTGCTATTGTGTAGGGCGATTTTCAAAATCGCCCTACAGCCAACTACCAGACCTTCGCACAGCCCAACTTCGGATTCCCCTTGCCTCCCCAAATTGCCATCACTATAATGCTATTGAGAAGAGGATTATCTCACGGATGTTTTTATATATGCGTGAGGCATTGACAGCGAGGGGAAACAATGGTTCCGATTTATCGCAGTGATGGCGAATGGGTGGCTGTTTATGTGAATGGCAACTTGTTTAATATAGATGGAGAATGGATAGGCTATTTGGTGGGCCGGGAAGTGTATGATACCAGCGGTATGTATCTGGGCTTTTTGAGCAATGATAAGCGTTTGGTGCGAAAACGTTCTTACCATCCTCGGCCCCGGTTGGCGGTGCCGCCCCGCCCGGAACGACCGGAAATTCCGGCGTCTATGCCCTTGGCTCCTATGTTTGCCTCTTTGCCGCACCAAATTATTGATTTGTTTGAGGAATACCCGGAAAAGTTGATGTTTATTTCTGAAACCCGGCCGGATATGGACTGATAAACGGAAGAACTGCGGAGAATGCAGAGAACGCAGAGAATTGCCAGAGAAAATTTGGACAATTCGTGGCTGTTTTTGGAAAACTTGATGATGGAACCGAAACCACCTGGTGAATCTTGTGTAACGTTGACTCAGTTGATGGGGCCGAGCCATGCCAACACGATGGGTAATGTGCATGGCGGCATCATTATGAAGTTGTGTGATGAGGCGGGCGGCATGGCGGCGGTACGTCACGCGCGGCACACGGCCGTCACCGTCACCGTAGACTCCATGACCTTCCACTCCCCGGTACACATTGGCAATTTGATGATGGTCACAGCCGAAGTGGTCTGGACGGGACGCACCTCGATGGAAACGCGGGTGGTGGTGCGCGCCGAAGACGTGCTGACCGGGGAAATCACCCACACCAATACGGCCTATTTTGTCTACGTGGCGCTGGATGAAAACGGCCGTCCCACCCCCGTGCCCCCGCTATTGTGCGAAACTGAAGAAGAAAAACAACGCTGGGAACGGGCCGCCCAGCGCCAGGCCTATCGTTTACAGCAGCGCCAGGAAACCCTATGACCCAACCCAAATCCAAACTCCTTGACATCCTGCTGACCTCACCTGCCGGACAAGTCACATCTTTGCCTGTGCCAGACGTTGGCGTCGCCCAGATAGAGCCATTCCCCTTTTTAGCTATTGTCAACCAGTACGAGATGAAGCTGGCCCTGGTACTGTCTTTGATCAATCCTCTGGTCGGCGGCGTTTTGCTGATTGGCCCGCGGGGGACGGCCAAGACAACGGCCGTGCGCGCTTTAGCCGATCTCCTGCCCCACACCCGGCGCAGCCTGTGCGCTTATGGCTGCACTGAGGAGATGATTGAAACCTACGGTATGGATGGCGTATGTAAAGATTGCGCCGCCAAATTTGGCTACGGCGAGCCGCTCACTGTCGAGGATAAAGTTCGCATCTTTGAACTGCCCCTTAACGCCCGCCTGGATGACGTGGTGGGCGGCATCAATGAACGGCTGGCGCTGGAGCAAAACAAAGTGCGCCTGGAACGGGGTATCCTCGGCCACGCAGACCGGCATATCCTTTATATTGATGAGGTCAATTTGCTGGACGACACCATCACCGACGCCATTTTGGATGCGGCGGCGCAGGGCCATTACACCGTGCGCCGCGGCCCGCTGAAGATGACTTACCAGGCGCGGATTATGCTCATCGGCTCCATGAACCCGGAAGAAGGCAAGCTGCGGCCGCAGTTGATGGATCGCTTTGGTTTACGGGCCATTGTGCGCGGCCTGGAGGAACCGGAACTGCGTTATCAAGCGTATGAACGAGCGTTGGCTTACAAACAGCATCCCGAACTATTTGCCGCCTCTTACGCCGCCGCCACGCTGGCCCTGGCTGATGATATTCAAGAGGCGCGGGATCGGCTGCCACAGGTCACCATCCAGCCGGAGGCGCAGGCCTTGGGTCTGGAACTGGTTGCCAGCTTGCAGATTGATTCTAATCGGGCAGAAATCACCCTGTTTGAAGCCGCCCGCGCCCACGCCGCCGCCGATGAACGCCTGGAAGTAACCACAGCGGATGTGGAGGCGATAGCCACATTGGCCCTGCGCCTGCGCCAAAGCCCGCATTTGACTCAATTCTTTGCGGAACAGGCGGCGGAAGATGAAAAGATGCGGGCTGTTTTTGCCAAGAGAGGGTGAGGGATATGGCAATACGCAACACGCAATACGCATCACGCATCACGCTGCTTTTGGGTTTTACGGCCGTATTCATCGGCTATCTCACTGTCTGGCTGCCAGGGCCGGCGGCCGGTTTGCAATTTCTGGGGGTGGAGTTGGGGGAGTGGACTAAGTTCCTGGGGATGAATACCCGGCGCAATCTGTTTTACCTGCCCCCTATCACCCTGAGCTTGATGCTGTTGACGTTGACTATTGTTTGGGACAGCCGGCGTTGGCAAACCTGGATTATGCGCGGGCTGGCTGTGGCTTTGGCCTTGCTGGTCTTTCCCGCTTTGGAGGATTTGCTGGGGCCGGTGCGGTCGGAATATTTGCCGCGGGTGGGCTGGATTGGCCTGACGTTGGTGTGGGCGGCTGTGGTTTCCCTGGTGAGTTGGCGTTGGCGGGAACGGCCGTGGACCACAAAGTTAATGTGGCTGCTTTTGCTGCTGCTGGGCCTGGCGGGGGCTATCATCCCCACGCAGGTTTATTTGGAGGTACGGCCGTTTGTCGCCAACTTATTGGGTATGTCGCTGGGTATTGGGCCGGGCGTCTGGCTGAATGGGGCTGGGCATTTGCTGGTGGTTGTGATTAGCGGCGTGCAGCTCTATCACGAATACAGCAGATGAAGAAAGGAACAGATTTTCCCTGAATTGTTATCTGTTTCTTTCTCAAACCGTTGTACTCCCCCCGTAAGGAAAGCAAAACCTCCCAAAGGGAAATCTTCGGGAGGTTGAACCATCTAATTTCTGGTTTAAGGGCCGTTATTACTGCATACGTTCTTTAATATAGACAACTGCTTCGCCCACCGTGGTAATTTGTTGGGCGTCTTCGTCAGAAATTTCGCCGTTGAATTCTTCTTCAAAAGCCATAATCAACTCGACTAAATCTAAAGAATCTGCTTCCAGGTCTTCACGGAAACGGGCTTCCGGCACGACCTGATCTTCATCAACCCCCAACAAATCTACGATTATCGCTGTTACGCGAACTTGTGTGTCATCACTCATTGACCTAATCTCCTTCCGGTTTTGATAATTTTCATTAAGAATGAATTGCGGGGCAATTTTAGAACCAACGTCTAAAAAGTCAAGCGGTTGGCTGGATTGCCATAGAGAAAAACACAAAATTGGGGGGGAAGTTACGCGGTTTGTAGTCTTGTAGTCGGGTAGTCGTTAGTCTTGTAGTCGGGTAGTCTGGTAGTCTGGTGGTTGTTAGTCAGACTACTTGACTACTCGACTACCCGACTACTCGACTACTCGACTGCATTCCAGCCACACGGCCGTACCCAGCATCAAATAAAACAAGAAAGCCAAATCCACCAAAAAGAAACTGTGGTCTACCAGGCCGTGTGCCACCATATTAATGAATGCGGCGGCAAGGCCTACTGCTACCGGGAACCAGACGGCCGTAACCTTGCTCCAACTGCGCCAAAGAGAACGAACCAGCGCGGCCATCATCCACAACCCGGCCGCCAGCCCCAGCAGCCCCAGCCGTGTGCCAAAATCCAGGAAGATGTTGTGCGGATGGCTCAAGTTCGGGTCGCGCCACGCTTCGGCAAAAATGTACCGTCCCCGGTAGGCGTACAGGAAATTGTCCAACCCTACGCCAAAGAGAGGGTGTTCCCTAATCATTTCCAGACTGGCCTGCCACAGTTTCAGGCGGAAGAGGCCGGTTTCGCCAAATAGCCCCAGCCGTCCCGCCAGCGCCGGGGTTTGCTGGATGGCGAACAGCCCGGCAATGCCTAATCCGGCAAAAGCGGCCAACCAGGGCCAGGTGCGACGGCCGTTACGCCGCTGCCACTGCCAAAAAACAAACAATAAGGCTGCCGGTAAGCCCAGAAAAATCGCCCCTTTGCTGAAGGTGAGTAACGCTGCCAGCCCGATGGGGAGCAATGCCGCTCCGTACAGCCAACGACGACGGCCGTTTTCCTGCACTCCCAGCAGCAGCATCGCCGCCAGCAAGGGAATGATGCGCCCCAAAAAGAGGGCCACGTTGTTGGGCGAGCCGTAGATGGATTTGATCCGCAGCAAACCGCCTTCGGCCGTAATCAGGCTGCTCCGGTCAAAGCCGTACTGGTACAGGCCAATCAGGGCAATGACCAGGCCGGCCATTACGACCGCATCCAGAATCACCCACATTTCCGATGATTTCAGGCGTAGGGCACGCAGCATCAGGTAAAAGAGGGCCGGCTCCAGGATGACGATGCGCCATTCGTTGCTGGCTACGTCCAGGCGGGCGGTGAAGAGAAGAGAGAGGGTAGCGACGGCCGTAAAAGCCAAAACCGCGTAATCAGCCATGTGCCACGTGGTGCGTGAGGCGTGATGCGTGAGGCGTGAGGCGCGGCGGACGAGTTGGTGGAGGAGGAAGGTGGCGAAGGTGACGAGGGTGAAAACTTCAACGGGAGAGAAGCGGTATTGGAAGACCGGTTTGAGGACGGGCGGGACGTAGAAGGGGATGGAAAAGGCGATCAGGGCCAATCCCCAGGCGGGGCGCAGGGCGATGAGGATGAAGAGGACAATGAGGGTGGCGGTCATGAGGAGGAAGGTGGGAGAGATGTAGAAGATGGAGGCGGCCACGGCCGTCAGCGCCAACTGCCCGCCATCCCGCAAGCGACGATACACGCCGCCTGCCTGATCTGCCCAGGTCAGCCAGCCGGCAATGGTCACCAGGGCGGCCGCGCCAAAGGTGAGGAGAAGCTGCGCGCTCTTGTCCAGCGCGCCGTATCGTTCCCGCATCTGGCGGAACCAGCCCGGCCAGTCTGCCCGCCGCCAGCTTCGCATAGCCAGTATAAGAGACAAAACGGCCGTACCCAACAATCCCCACGTCGCCCAAACCGCCCAGCGATCTGAGGGATGGTAGGCTACACTGAAACCGTTTAATGCCCATTGATCCCAGCCGCGTGAACCGACGATGACGGCCGTATGCACCCCCGGTTCCAGATTTTCGGCTACCGGTTCAATGGCTAAATAATCGTCTTCTTTGAGCGGGGAGGTGAGAACCAGCATGGCGCCGTATTCGTCGCGGGGCAGGGCGTTGGCGGGACGGCCGTCAATCGTCACGTACAGCCGGGCGCGGTAATTGGCCCGGCGCACCCGCAGCCCCAAATCTGTGCCCCAAAAGGTAAACGTCACCTTGTCCCCAAAAATTGCCTCCTCCGGCTGGGGACTCATATCCGCGCCAAACTCCGGCGAAAAACGCCAGTCACCTTCGTAAACCTGTGCCGGGTCGTCTGGCGTGGCAAAGTGAAAGCCGGGAAAAGCGATATTGGGGGATTGGTCAATAGCCAACATCCCATTATCCAATCTCTCTTTCACACTAAATCCCCAAACCGGATCATCATTCGCCGCGTCCGGTTCCCAGTTTTCCAGGAACATGAGACCCATCCAGGGCCACTCTTTTTGGGTGCGTTCCAGGGCGGCGCGGGTGTAGGCGGCTTGTTCGTCGGCGCTGACGTCTCCCCAGATGGACGGCCGTCCCGTCCAGTCGTCCGGCAGCGCATTCCAGCCCCAATTGCCGGCCCACAATGCTTTACGGCCGTCTCCGTTCCGCTCCATCACCTCCCGCAGCAGAATCGCCCGGCTGAAATTGGTCGTGTTAATGTCCACGTCGCGGTCATCGGGACCGGTGTGGAAGCCGTAAGGTTTGGCGGCAGCCACGTCAAAGGCATCAGCCGCGCCCGCCTCGTACATTTCCTGCAAGTAGAGAGGATCGGCCAGGTTGTCGGGGCCGGTTTCGACGGTGGGGGCCAATGGTGCAGCTACGATAACGGCGTCAGGGTCGGCGGCGCGGATGGTTTGGGCTGCGGCCGTGAGCAAAGCCGCATATTCGGCCGGGTTGACAGGCTGGTTGCCCCAATGCGTCGTCAGGTTCGGCTCGTCCCAGATGATGTAATACTGGATTTGGTCGCCATACCGCCGGGCAAATTCGCCGGCCCACTGCGCGAACTCGTTGGGGTCGGCCGGCGGAGCAAAACCGTCGGCCGGATTGCCGTCCAGCAGGGGAACCAGCGTTAAACCTTGCTCACTGGCCGCCTGCGCCAGCCGACCCGCCTCTGCCCAGTCAAAATCCGGGGCAAGATAAAACGGCTGCTTGATGAACTGAACGCCCATCCCGCCGATTTGCGCCAGATTTTCTGCCAATTCTGCGTCGTCGTACTGGTTCAGGGTGACGTTGAGACCTATTTGCGCCCCGGCATGAGCTATCGGCGGCGGCAACCCTTCCGGGATACCCCGTGTCAGGTACGCCTGCCGCTGCCACACCGCCCCAATGGAA
>JAJRTP010000397.1 GCA_024278255.1 Chloroflexota bacterium
TCAACGCGGCCGACGCCGACGCCATGTACCAGTTGGGCCTGGCTTATGCCCTGCAAGGCCAGCATGAAGAGGCCATCACCCAGTACGAAGAAGCGGTGCGTTTCGTCCCCGATTTCATTGAGGCTTACAGCGGCATGATTACCAGCTACAGCGCTCTGGACATGGTGGATCATGTGGCATACGCTCGCGGTATGGAGGCTTTTTCTCTGAAAGATTACGAGACAGCCCGCACTCATTTGGACGTGGCTACTGCCAATCTGCCAGACTTCGCTCCGGCATTCGTAGGTCTGGGCCTGGTGCAGGAGCAGATGGGCGATTTGCAAGGCGCCCAAAGCAGTTTCGAATACGTTTTGGAATTAGACCCGGGCAATTTTATGGCTACGCACGCCCTGGGCCGGGTGCAGTTACGCTTGAGTGAGCAGGGGTAAAAAACCAACATAGTAGCCGCGGTATCCCTACCGCGCAGGCAAAACGTGGCAGGAAACTGCGGCTACGCAAAATATTGAGGTCTACCATGGAAAGCGGAGTATTAAAACCAACATCAGAAGAAGACCTGCACGGTACAGATTTTGCTGACGGTCAGGCCATCCAGGCCACAGTAGGCATGGATGGTCTGACGTCTGATGATATGGAGGAATTGACCCAGGAAGCTGAGGGAGACGAGAGAAAACGGCGCAGGCGACTGCTGGCGCTGCTCATCTTTTTGCTACTGCTTCTGCTTGCCTTCTCCAGCCTCTTTTGCCGCTATTTGCAGCAGCCGACTCCCTTGCCGGAAATTATATTGCCGTCCACGGTGCATTATCCACCCCACTATCTGTTTTCTATCTATGGAGTGGATAAGCCGGTAGGAGTAACGCTTTCACCGGAGGGCGACCGTCTGTATGTAGCCGAGACGGGCGGCGAGCGCATGATTCGCATATTTGACACGGAGGGCGCGCCCATAGCGATGTTTGCCCCGCCGCGCACCCGTCCCGGCGAACGCTCCCCGGTCTATCTGGAAACGGATAAGGACGGCCGTATCTTCGTCACCGACCGTTTACAGCACGCCATCTACATCTTTGGCAGCGATGGCAGCTACCTGGACATGCTTATTTCGCCCGATTTGAGTCTGAGTAGCTATGTGGATGATCGCGTAGGCGGCCTGCTCCTGGGCAGCACTTACGTATACAACATCTTCCAGGACAACGTCTACTACCAGCCCTTCGGCCAAGAAGAAACCACATTGCCCGCCCCGGACAAGATGATCAAATGGGCGCCGCTGGGCCTGCACATTGACGAGGAAAACAACCTGTTCGTCACCGACGTCACCGAAGGCAAAAACCGCGTTCTGGAATTTTCCCTGCCGGACGAGCCGATTCTGGTTTCCTGGGAAGGCATTCAGCTACTCCAATCTGATTTTGGGAAATCCGGCCAAAGTCGGGGCCAGTTCCTCTTCCCCAACGACGTGGCGGCTGACTCGCAAGGGCGTATTTATATTTCTGATGGCAATAACGGCCGTATCTCCGTCTGGGACAAAGACAAGAATTTCCTGTTTAACTTCAGCGGCGGCACGGCCGAAGGCGCACTAAGTTTACCCCGCGGCATCTTTATAGATCACCTCGACCGTCTCTTTGTCGTAGATGCCGTCGGTCAAGACGTCAAAGTTTACGATGTTTCCGGACAAGAACCCGCCTTCCTGTACGCCTTTGGCGATTGGGGCATAGACGATGGTCTGTTCAATTATCCCAACGACATTGTTGTGGCCAAAGACGGGTTATTGTACATCGTAGATCGAGAAAACAATCGTATTCAGGTCTGGTCTTATTAGTGTTGTTGGCAGTTGATTACCGGAGTTGACTGGTCGCCGGTTCTCACACGCTAACAATCACCAAAGGAGGTAATGCTTCGGGAAAATAAAAATCAAGACAAACTCGTTTATGGCAAAGCCCCATGGTTAGCCATAGTCTAAGGAATGTACGCCTGAGCGTACAAAATAAGTGTTAACACTTTTGTTAGGAGGATACCATGAAAAAATTTCTATTATTATTAGTGCTGGCGTTTGCCCTGGCCTTGGGCACTGCCAGTCTGGTTTCGGCCAACGGCGGGCCGCATGGCGGCTACACAGCCACCACCGACGCCTGCGCTGGCTGTCACCGGGCACATACGGCCCCTGGCCCCAGGCTACTTCTGGCCGACAGCACCTATGATCTGTGTGTTACTTGTCACGGGTCTGCCGGAGCAGGCGCAAACACCAACGTAGACGACGGCTTCTACCTTTCCAGCCGGGATGATGCGCCTGGTGGAGCGGATGGGAACGTCGGTGCAGCCAATACGCCCGACAACGCACCCTTGCTAGGCGGTGGCTTCCAAAATTACCAGGGAGCGCCTGTTACATCTGTTCACGATGCTAACGGCACCACGGCCGCAGCTTGGGGCAATGGCGTCGATCGCGGCGTTACGGCCGACCTCACTGAAGGCAACCTCTCCTGCGCTTCCTGCCACGATCCGCATGGCTCACCCAACTACCGTATTCTCAAAGAAACCATCAACGGCAATGCCGTCAACGTAGCCCAGGTAGATGAAGGTGCAGCCAAAGATTATGATACTGAGCAGTGGGGGGCCGGCATGAGTTCTGTCTGTGCCGCCTGCCATGATGCCTATCATGTAACCACGAGCGGTTCTGGCAGTGACTCAACGTATCTGGCTACTGGCGGTTATGCACATGCAGTTGATATGAACTACAGTTATGGTGGCACGAATACCAACCCGGAATTGGGCTGGACAGATGAATTCGGCAATGGGCCTAACTACTTGCCATTGGCTGAGAGTGGCGTCAATGACAGGGTAGTTTGCTCAACCTGCCACATGTCACACGGTACCGCCGCAGCGGCCACTGGCTTTGCTGATGGCGCCTATGATCCGCCCTTTGGCACCGTCGGCCCCATCCCCAGTGGCGATAGCGCACTGCTGCGTCTGGACAATCGCGGCGTTTGCGAAGTCTGCCATCAGAAATAGTGTGTGAGGGCTGGGAATCCCCTGGTTTAGCTGAGTGGCCTGCCGGAGGATCCCCGCCCCCAACATCAGTAATTCTATCTTATTGTGTCCACTCTTGACTAACCCGGTTATGTTCTCCTCATCCGTAAAAAGGTGAGGAGAGCAGCCGGGGAGGTAAGAAGTCAGTGACATTATGAAAGCGCGGCTGTTACTTGCCATCATTTTACTTGCCTTTTTATATATACCTGCCAATGTAATTTTGGCTGACAATGGCCCGCACGGGGGTTATACCGCCTCTACCGACGCCTGCGCCGGCTGCCATCGCACCCACACCGCACCCAATGCCAACTTACTGCTGGCCGCCACGCCTGACCTGTGCTACACGTGTCACGGCAGCACCGCTATGGGGGCAGATACCAATGTGGTTGACGGCATTTATCTGGATCGGGATTTCGACGTAGAAATACCGGCAGAAGGGGTAGCCAACCGGGGGTTGAAAGGTGGTGGTTTTGTCAATGCACTCATGGACACAGACGCCCTGACAGACACAGTAGCCGCCATCACCACAACTACATCCGGGCATCTGGCTAACGGCAGTTTGGGCATGGCCTGGGGAAATGGCTCCATCGGCTCCGGCCTGGCCGATTTCAGTCTCTCCTGCACCACTTGTCACGATCCGCACGGCAGCGATACGTACCGCATTTTACGGCCGATTCCCTCTGAATCAGGTGCGGCCAATGAAGTGCTGGTTCCCGATGAGACAGCCAAAACCTACACGGTAGCCGACGCGCATAACGATTACATTCAAGAAGATTACGGCTCACAAGCTGCACCGCTGGCTTCCTGGTGCAGCCAATGTCACACGCGCTATCTGGCTCCCAGCGGCAGCGGCCACACCGACTCCGGCGACCCGATTTTTACTTACCGGCACAGCACCACCACCGTTAGTTGCGTTCGATGCCACGTAGCTCATGGCTCCTCAGCCACGATGGGCTTTAACTCCGGGTCTACACCCTGGCCTGATGGGGCCGCAACGCCGGATGGTGACAACCGCAGCACGCTGCTTCGTTTGAATAACCGGGGTGTCTGCGCCTATTGTCACGTTCGGGAAGATGGTTCTGTGGGCGGTGGGGCGTGTGACGCCTGTCATGGCGCACCGCCGGACACGGGGGCGCATGCGCAGCATACCGGGGCCAATGGCGTAGGCTATGGCCTGACCGGCAGTTTTGCCAGCGACGCCGCCTACCAATATGGCTGCGGCGAGTGCCATCCTACTGACTTTAACCAGCATCAAAATGGCGTGGTGGACGTTGACTTGTCCCCGGCCGGCGCGCCGGCGAATTCGCTGCGAGCGTTAAACGACAGCGCCGCAGCTTATGATGGCAATGGCTGCGGCGGCGTCTATTGTCACAGCGGCATCCAGGTAACCTCCGGTCCGGTAGGGTCTTATCTGGTAGACGGCAATGGCAATTATATTTTTGACGAACACGGCAACCTGACGTATGACCCGTACACAGTGACGGAAACACAAATTTATCGCCCAACGCCGGCCTGGGAAGGGGGACAGATTACAGATTGCGTTACTTGCCATGAATTCCCCTTGCTGACGAGTGTCCCGGACGTAGAAGCAGGTGTGGGCAACAGCCATCAATGGATTGGCGATTACGGCTACGGTAATTTGCACGCCTGGAACATGGGTTTTGAGCCACTTTCCTGCCGTACCTGCCATTACGGGGAAATTACGGAAGCCAACACCTGGTCCCGCGACACGGCCGATGTTACCAGTTACGATCCGGTTCCACTCGCCAGCCGCGTTTTGCACGCCAACGGGCAGCGGGATGTGGTGTTTGATACGGTTAATGATGTGGTGTACGTGGGCAGTTCCAATACCACCGTCTATTCGCTGGCGACAGCCAGTTATGATCCCGTAGCCAAATCATGCGGCAACGTGGGCTGCCATCTACAGCAAACGTATGTGGAATGGGGTACGCCCTACCGCCACTGGACGAATGAGTGCGATTTGTGCCACCGGTACGGGATGCCCGCGCCGCAGTCAGTGGAGCTTTTGTCGCTCAATGTTGTACCTCAGCCCCAATTTGATGAAACGCACAGCGCGCAAAATATCGCGGGACGCCAGTGTATCGATTGTCATGAAGCAGGACATGGGATTGGTCAATGAGGGTTGGCGTTTTTTTAACGGCCGTTCTCGGTTTACTTCTCATTTTCATTTCCGGGGCGGTATGGGCTGACGCCGGGCCGCACGGGGGGTACGCCGCCACCACCGACGCCTGCGCCACCTGCCACCGCACCCATACCGCGCCGGGCGCGCGTCTGCTCAACTCCGACGCCACGGGGAATGAGTTTTGTTACACCTGCCACAACGGCACAGGAGCGTCAGCCACGCCTGTCACGTCTACCCACGCCAATACCAATTATGCCAACAGCGCCGAAGCCGCTTTTAGTCTGGCCTGCACCCAATGCCACGATCCACACGGAAATGCCAGCGCGTTAGCTATTGTCAAGGAGTACGTCCAGGTGCAGACCGGGGCCTCGCCTGTCACCAGCGGGCCGGTTGTCTTCACGGCCAGGGAAGGCACGAACTCTTTTGACGACGGGGTAAGCCAGCCCGCCAGCCGCATTTGCGTCACCTGCCACGATAACGCCAACAACCCCGGTTTCCCCATGA
>JAJRTP010000398.1 GCA_024278255.1 Chloroflexota bacterium
ATTTTACCGGCTGCCTGGCCGGATGAATTTGTACTGCCCCGGTACGACGGCCGTTCCATTACCAACGTACCGGCCACTGTGGCTGCCATTCTAGGAACACCCTTTAACGGACTGCCTGCGCTGGAAGATGAATTATGGCAGCCCGTAGCTGCCGGAGTGAAACGGGTCGTTGTACTTATTATAGATGCGCTGGGCTGGAATTTGTTCCGGTTGATGCAGGATGAGTTGGGCGCGGTGTTGGGGCAGACGGCCGTATTTGACCAAATCACCTCCATCTTTCCCTCAACTACTGTCGCTGCCCTCAGCAGTTTATGGACAGGCGTGGCTCCGGCTCAGCATGGACTGGTCGGTTTCCAATTGTTCTTTCCCGAATACGCCACGGGCGGGCAGATGATTTCCTTTACGCCTGTGTTCCATAAATTCCCGGATGCCCTGGTGGATGCCGGTCTGGAGCCGGAGAACTTTTTGCAGTGGCCGGGAATGGCCGAGCAGTTGGCAATGGGCGGTGTGCCCACTTATGCTGTTAAGGGGCGGGGGATAGTAGACACTGCTTTGGGCAAGAGGCACGGGCGGGGGGTGGCAGCCAATTATGGTGTGTTTACCTTTTCCGATTTGCTGGTACAGATGGCTGGCCTGCTGGACGAGAAGGCGGGGGAACGCTTGTATCTCAGCGCCTATTGGCCGACGATTGATACGTTGAGCCATTTTTACAGTTGGGACGGTACGGCCGTGCAAGCCGAATTGCGCAGCCTGTTCCACCAGATAAAAACAGAATTTCTGGACAGGTTAACGGCCGTAGCCCGTCAGGACACCGTTTTCTTCATCGTGGCCGACCACGGGCAAGTTCCCTACATCCCGGAGCAGCGCATCCCCCTGACAGCCCATCCCCGCCTGGAAGAGATGCTGTTAATGCGGCCGTTGGGCGGCGTGCGCGAACTGTATTTATATGCCCGGCAGGGTCAGGTGGCTCGTGTGGTGCAATATATCAATGAAGAATTGGGCGACGCCTTTTTTGCTTTGCCGACTGATGAGGCTTTGGCGGCTGGTTTGTTTGGACCAGAGCCGTTTGCCCCGCAAACTCGGCAGCGCCTTGGGGATGTGATAGCGATTGCCCGCCAAGGCCACATCATGTACCCACCCGCTGACCAAAAAATGGCCGACGAATTCAAGGCCGGGCATGGCGGCTTATCTGCGGCCGAAATGGAAGTACCCTGGCTGGGTTTCCGTTTGGATGAGTAGAACGAGTAGAATGGCCTGTTTTGCTTGTCAGTTGGACAGATGACTTTATAATCTTTGGCAATCTGCCTCACAGTTTGCTGCGTGAGATCATATAGAATGGAGAGGGATTAAGATGAGCCAACCAGAATCTGAAAGCCCGGAAAAGGTGACTTTTACGGATCGAATGCGAATTGTTACCAAACCGATCATTGATCCTGTGGTCACCTTTTTGGCTAAATATAAAATTTCCCCGGATATTTTGACTGTTTTGGGGATGCTGTTTCATTTCTTGTTTGCCTGGCTGATTGCCATTGGTGCGTTTACCTGGGCTGGCGTGGCGATGTTGTTTATGGCTCCGTTGGATGCCCTGGATGGCTCGTTGGCCCGCAAACTGGGGCGGAAACAGGGTGGTTTTGGCGCTTACCTGGACTCGGTTTTGGACAGATTGGCCGAGGTCATTTTGTTTGGCGGGTTTATTTATTATTATTATGCGCAGAGCAATGATTTTATGCTGGCGGTGACGTATATTGCTATTACCGGCTCTCTTCTGGTGAGTTATTCCCGTTCTAAGGCGGAATCGCTGGGGTATGAAGCGAAAGTGGGTATTGGCAGCCGGGTGGAACGGTATTTCCTGATGATTGTTTTTCTGATTATTCGTCAGCCGCAAATTGCCCTGGGTATTTTGGCCGTGATTACTTATATCACTGTAGCCCAGCGGATGTATGCCGTGTGGAAGCAATGGATTACAGCTTTGCGGGAAGAAGAAGCGCAGGCCGCTCAAACTGTGCCAGAGGTGGAACAATAGCTTATGCAAAGTAAACTGGATTCTTGGGAAGGCCGGTTGGGATTTCGTGTTTATTGGTTGATTATTGGCCTGGGTTTGTTGATCGTTGGCATCATTTTTATCAATCACCTGGTAACAGGTGTGACGCCTGATAATACGGCCGTATCCATTTTCGGCCTGCCCGTTTTCTGGTATGGTATCTTCATCATGGGCGGGATTGCCCTGGGCGCTTATGTCGTTTCCCGCATGGCGCGGGATCGGGCTGTGGCCGTGTTTAATGAGATCGTGCCGCAAAGCGTGCAGGATCGCCCTCTGGACAGTCTGGGTTTGTCCAAAAGCGTTCAGAAAAAGTTGACTGACCGGCATTATGCGACGGTGGGGCAATTATTACTGCAATGGGGTTTTGATTCCGGGAATTTACCGCTGGACAAGAAGGAAACGGCCGTTGTCGCCAAAAAACTGCGGCAGGTGGATGGCGTCAAAAGAGAATGGGTGGTCAACGACGCTCCCTGGCGGCAGTGGAACCCGGATCACGTCTGGAACGGGCTGATTGTGGTGTTGATTTTTGCCGTGATCGGGGCACGTCTCTACCACGTACTGACCCCTTCTCCTAGTATGGCCGCCGTAGGCATCGAATCGCCCCTGGATTATTTCCGCAATCCGGCTATGCTCATTAACTTGCGGGCCGGCGGTCTGGGCATTTATGGCGGTCTGGCCGGCGGGGCGTTGGGCGCCTGGATTTACGCCAAACGACATAATTTATCTTTGCTGAATTGGACAGATATTGGCGTGGTCGGTGTGGCTTTAGGCCAGGTTTTTGGCCGGTGGGGCAACTTTTTCAACCAGGAGCTTTACGGCCGTCCCTCCAACCTTCCCTGGGCCATCACCATTGATCCGGAGCATCGTCTGCCTGCCTACGCCACTTTTGAGCGTTTCCATCCCGCCTTTCTCTATGAATCCCTGTGGAGCCTGTTTGCCTTCATCGTCCTTTACGTTCTGGCTAAACGATACAGCAATCGCTTACTAAAAGGGGAGTTGACGGCGCTATACCTGATCTTTTATGCTGTAGGCCGTATCTTGCTGGAAACAGTGCGTCTGGACAGCCGTACCGTTTCCGTCGCCGGCCTGGACTTGAATATGGCAGTAGCCACACTTGTTTCTATCATCATTGCGGTCGTTGCCGCTGTTTGGGTGATTGTGCGGCGGAAAAAACAGGCGGCCTCCGCGGGCCAGGTCTCTGTAGCCAGCAAGTAGAATTTAAGAATACAGCACAATCGTTTTGTCATAAATGCCGCCTGTGCGGTGTTTTGACTATGGAGGGATTGTGGAGACCCATCA
>JAJRTP010000399.1 GCA_024278255.1 Chloroflexota bacterium
ACTTTCTAGGTCTTTTCGCCATGCGTCATCACGGTGGAGAGGCAAACGGGATTGATCTCGCCGCTGGCCTGTTCCGCTTCCCGGATAGCGTCAATGCGGGCGATGGCTTCGTCATGGCTGCCGGCCGGATTGGAGACAGAGGTGTCACTGACCTTTACCGGCAGGAAGGCCATCAAAGCCAAAAACACGAGCAGCAGTACCAGGAAACCCAGCACACCACTCCAGACGGGATGGCGTTTGAACCAGGATTTTTGAGGAGGGGAATCGGTTTTTGTCATTGGACTGCTCCTGAAGTGAATAGATTGGTTCAATCCTTCGGCTGCGCTCAGGGCAAGCCTTCAAGATTGAACCAATCTTTGCTGCACTTAATTGTTGCCGATGGCTTCGATTTGCTGCATGGTCGCGTCCAGATTGGGTTCAACACGGCCGTTCAACACCTGCTCCAACGCATACCCTACGGCAAACAACTGCGGTTCCGACAGATAATCGCCGCTGAGAATGATGCCCTGGGGTTGGCCATTGGGGTCGAGGCCGGCCGGTATCGTCAGTGCCGGCACGCCGGCCGCCCCGGCATTATTAGCGTAGTACGTCCCGGCGACCAGCACGTCTACGTTATTTTTCTCCAGAATATCCTTGATCCACTTGTCGGCTATCGCCTGGGCTTCCGCCCGAAGTTGTTCGTACTCTTCGGCCGTCATCTCCGTCTCCACCGACCATTCCAGAAAACGCTGGTCATACGGCGCCCGGTTGGCCATATCTTCCTTGTTGATGGCCACTACATCAGCCAGGCTGGAAATCGGCGCCGCTCCGCCCACTCCGGCGAAGAAACGAGATACGCCATCCTGGAAGCTGTAAGGCAGCAATGGCTGCGCCGTATCAGTGTCTTTAGGCAAGGTAGAATCGTCAATTTCCACCACTTCAATGCCCGCAGCCTTCAGCGCGTCAATGGCCACTTGCGGGTCTCCACCCAGTCCCGGTAGGACGAATTTGGCCAGAAACTCTTTCCGATCGTCTTCGGACAATTTCCCGCCCGTCGCCTGCTCGATCAATTGCACCTGCCCCTCAAGCCTCGCCTTGGCCTCCCTCGTGGGTATGATGACGCCGACGCGCAGCTTTTGCGCCTCTTCCTGCGACAAAAACTGAGTGAAATCGGTACCGGCCAGCGAGGCCGCATCCTCCGTTTTGGCGTCGTTTTCATCCACGCCGGCCATCACGGTGAGCATAATCGCCACGTCCGTCAGTGAGCGCCCCATGGGGCCGGGGGTGTCCAGGTCTGGCCCCAGGGGAATGACGTAATCGCGGCTGACGAGTCCCTGGCTGGGGCGCAGGGCTGCCACGCCGCTGACGCGGGCCGGCTGGATGAGGGAGCCGGAAGTTTCTGATCCCACGCTCACCGTGGTCAGATTGGCGGCCACAGAAACGGCCGAACCGGTGCTGGACCCCAACGGATCAAAGGGGCCGTAAGGGTGGCGGGTCTGGCCGCCTACGGCGCTGAAACCGCTGGGCATACAGGGGTCCATGTAATTGGCCCACTCGGAAAGATTGGCCTTGCCCATGATGATCGCTCCCGCGTCGCGCAGCTGCTTCACCAGGAAGGCGTCCCGGTCAGCCTGCCAATCTTTGAGCGCATACGTGCCGGCCGTGGTGCGCATCTGGTCGCCAGTAGCGATGTTGTCCTTGAGCAGCACGGGGATGCCGTGCAGCGGGCCTTTGCTGTTGCCGGCCGCCCGTTCTTCGTCCAGGGCGCGGGCGATGGTCAACGCTTCCGGGTTCAGTTCCATCACCGAATTCAGCTTGTCAATGTCGTACCGCTGGATGCGATCCAGGTAGTACAACACCAACTGTTCCGAGGTGAAGTCACCGTTATCCAACATGGCTTGTATGTCCGGGATGGTTTTCCCGGCCAGCGCAGATTCTATCGCCCCTGCTTGTTCCGGGGTAAATCCGGCCATCGCTTCGCTGAACGGGCTGAGGTCGCGCGGCCGTTTGGCGTTGTAATCCGGCTCCGCCAAGGGGAATTGGCGGCCACCGGGAACGGCTACCTCGATGAGACATGACTCTGTTACGGCAGTATTTATGCGGCCCAGCGCCTCATCTGACGCTTTTTGGAAGAGGGCGAATTCCCCGTCCGATTGGAAGATGCTCCCACAGGCGGCTAACACCAGCATGAGCAGCATTAAAAATGACAATACAATAAAAATTCGTTTCACGATGTTCTCCTTGAATTTGTAAGACGATTTGGGAAATCGCCCGTCCGATTTAGAAAATCGGGTTGCTATTCTTTCAGACTGGCCTCCAATTGGGCCAACCTGGCTTTTATCTCGGCAATGGTCTGCTGGTTGGTTTTTTCGTGTTGTTCCAACAATTGCCTGATTTCAGCTACCGGATTGCTTGTGTCCGGGTCTTCGTCAGAGGCTAACGGCCGTACCGGTTGACGCTTCTGAAACCACTCGGCCATTGAGCCAATGATCACCGTAAACAAGGCAATGCCTACGGCCATGAGCAGCACAGCCACCAGCCGGCCCGGTGTGGTAACGGGATATTTGTCCCCATATCCCACCGTCGCTACGGTAACAAAAGCCCACCAAAACGCAT
>JAJRTP010000400.1 GCA_024278255.1 Chloroflexota bacterium
TCGACAATTGATCAAATGGCGGAGCGCGTTGATTATCAACAAATAACCGGCGGCAACTATGAAGAGTGGTTGACCGACGTTAACGATCATCCCATTATGGCTACAGCGTTAATGGGGCGCGCAGATTATATCGTTACCAACAACACCAAAGATTTTCCGCCCAAAAAACAGTTTGCCGGTATTACTATCATCACATCGAACGCCTTTTTACGTTTGCTCGAATCCTGATCCGTTTTGGGGTTATTAGTCACTTGTCTGTGATAAACTTGCATTCATGAATGATTGGCCTCGCGCAATCTTGCATTTGGATATGGACGCTTTTTTCGTCAATGTCCACATTTTGGATCACCCGGAAGATGCCGGTATTCGCCTGGTCGTGGGGGGACGGCCAGAATACCGCGGCGTCGTCGCTTCTGCCAGTTATGAAGCACGACAACTGGGTATTCGTTCCGCCATGCCAGCTAAAACGGCCGTGCGTCTCTGCCCCAATCTCAAAATTGTCTCGGCCAATTGGGAGCGGGTGCGGGAATGTTCTCGCCAGGTGATGGATATTCTGCGGCAATATGGCCCGGTGGAAAAGATGAGCGTGGACGAGGCTTACGTGGACTTGACCGGGCAGGCTAACCCGGAAGAAGTGGCGCTGGCGATGAAAACGGCCGTAACCACACAAATCCATCTCCCCTGTTCCGTCGGCCTGGCCACCAGCAAACTCGTCGCCAAAGTTGCTTCCGACCATGATAAGCCGGACGGCTTTACCGTTGTGCCGCCCGGCAGCGAAGCCGCTTTTCTGGCCCCGCTGCCTACCCGCGCCCTCTGGGGTATTGGCCCCAAAACGGCCGAAAAACTGGCCCGGCAAGGTATTACCACCTGCGGCCAACTGGCTGCCGCCGATTTGTCCGTCTTGCGCCGTGCTGTCCGCAGCCATGCCGAATCCTTGCAGCGCCGGGCTGCCGGGATTGATTCCCGCCCCGTTCAGGCAGAACGCGGCCCGGCCAAAAGTATCAGCCAGGAATGGACGTTTAACGAAGATGTGAGTGATCCGGAAATATTACGCGAGAGCCTGCAAAAAATGTGTGAGCGCGTCACCCAATCCATCCAAAAAAGGCAGCTTCTGGCCCACACCGTCACCGTCAAATTCCGTTGGGCTGATTTCACCACTTACACCCGCCAAAAAACAGTGGAAGTCGGTTTTGATGATGCCCAGACGTTGTATGCTCTGGCTCACGCCCTCTGGCGAGAACATTGGCCGCGTGACAAAAAGCTGCGTTTGTTGGGGGTAGGGGTAGGCAATCTGGAGAAGCCGGTGGTACGTCAGTTGGGGTTTGATTTTTCTATGGGACGGCCGTAATCTGTGGCAAAAGAAATGACCTGCTTACCGCTGAGGATGGCTGCAGCCACCAGTAGTCCGGCAGCGGCCATGACAAATACGAGTGCATAACTTAAAGCGGCCGACCAGCCTGCCCCCAGGAAGAAGATGTCCCGAAAAAGCCCCCCGGCAAACGTACCCAGCCCTTTGGAGATGAGAATACAGACCGTCCATAGCCCCAAATAGGCCCCGGCATTCCGGTCCGGCGACATGACCACCATCAGGCTGAGGCCGCCAAAGGTGTAGAGGCCAAATCCCAGACCAAACACCATCAGGGCAGGGATGAGCCAATGACCTTGTCCTGTCCAGGTTAGACCGGCCAGCAGCACCATCCCCAGCCCCATGATGACCAGGCCGATTTTAGCGATGGGCGCTAAGGTTTCCGGCGGCCGTTTGCGCCAGATGATGAAGCTGGCAATCAGAACCAGAATAGTCACGCCGCCCCAATAGCCGGTGAAGCGGGTGGTTTGTCCCGCTTCCAGACGGAACACGTCTGCCCCGAAGGGTTCCAGAATGTTATCCTGCATCCAGGCGGCAAAGGTAGCTACAAAGAGGAAGGTGAAAAAGCGGCGCACCCGGCCGTCTTGCCAGATATGTTTGATGGCAGCGCGAGCACTTTTCTGCCCGTCGCTCAATCTGTCGGATACCGCTTGCGCTGCGTGCTTTTCCGCCCCGGCAATGGACACCCACCAGAAGAAGGCACAGATGACGGCCGTAGCCAGCAGCATTGTGGCAAAGACCCGCGGATCATACGATTCCATCCAACGGCCGTACATCACCGCCATGATGGGAAAGAAACCAATCAGCACCATCTCCACAATGCCAATGGCAATGCCTTGTCTGGCCGGTGGGGCCGATTCCCGTACCAGCGCCAGATAAACGCTGCCGGAAAACAGTTTTCCCAGGCCAAACAGGAGGAAAGAGGCCAGGGCCAGCAGCCAGCCCGTCAGCCCGTCCCCCCGCTCAAAAAAGTGAACGCTTAACCCCAGCAGGGGAAAAGACAACACCATCCACGACCGCCCCAGCCAGATGTAGGAAATGCGCCGTTTGCCCCACAACTTTTGCGTGTCCGAGCGATACCCGGCCCAAAAAGCGACGGGAACCAGCAAGTATTGTAATGCCAGCAGAAAGCCGACCGGCGTGGCTGGAACGCCCAAATCGGCAATCATCACCCGATTCCACACACTGGCCGTCAGGATGTCGGCCATCGCCGAACCAATTTGAAAGGTACTCAGACGTACTGTGCGCCAGACGCTGAACTGGCCGGTGACGGCCGTCTGGATGGGGGCAGTTTGTTCCAACTGGGTTTCGGTCATAATGGGTACAGGCGGCAAGTTGCAGGTGGCAAAGTTGGAAGATACCTTTGTTATTTTGCCACTTGCCGCTTTCTTAAATATCACTAAATCTATACAAATATAGCAAAATTTAAGTATATTGCCCAAATTGTGATTGCTGGCGAAACTGTTTAATCAACCGAGCGCGATCTATTACGCATCCAGAACGTCATTCACCCAGGTGTAAGCGGCTACGGTATTGGGCATTCCCAAAGTGGTAGCAGCCAGGGCGACGGCGTGGCGGATTTCTGTCGGCGTCAAGCCGGCTTCCAGGGCGCGGCGAGTGTGGGCATGGACAGCCCCTTCATGCCGGCTGCCGATAGCCAGCGCCAATTTCACCAGTTGGCAGGATTTCTCATCCAGCGGACCGGCCTGATAGGCAGCGCTGGCCAACTGCTCATAGGCGACGCCAATGGCCGGATATTCGCTCATAAATTGTTTGTGGGCTTTCGGTTTATCACTCATCTGAAACTCCTTTAAGTTGTGGCGCGATTTTGCAAATCGCCAGCTAATAAAATCGCTTCACCTTACATCAGAAAAAGAGGAGACGCAAGCCGCCGGCAGCCAACACCAGGGCCAATAATTTTCGCAGCAGCCGGGGATCGAGGCGGCGGCTGCCATATTCTGCGCCAATCCAGCCGCCAATCCCCGCCGCCAGCAGCCAAAGGGGGATGGTAGAGGGCAGGGCGTGGATGGTGGAAATGTGCCCGGCCAGCCCGGCGATAGAGTTGGCCAGAACGAAAGCGGCCGTAATCCCCATCGTTTCCCGCGTGCCGGCCCAGCCGGTGAGCAGCAGCAGCGGCCCCAGGAAGATGCCGCCGCCCATGCCCATCAGACCGGATACCAAACCAATCCCCGCTCCGGCGATGAGGGTGACCCAGATGGGGAGATACGGCCGTCGCCATTCCGCCCCCTTCTCCTTCTTCTCCCGGCTGCTCAGCCACAGCCGCCCCGCCGCATACAAAAGCACCACCCCCACCAACGGCCGGTAAATGTCGGTTGGCAGCGTCAACCGCCCGCCCAAAAAGGCAAAAGGGATGGACATTAAGGCAATGGGCCAGAAGAGGCGGGCGGAAAACTGCCCGGCGCGAACGTGCTTCCACGTACCTAAACCGGCCACCAAAATGTTCAGCGAGAGGGCGGTAGGTTTGATTACCTCCGGCGGCAGGCCAACAATGCCCATGATCGCCAGATAGCCGGAACCACCGCCCAACCCGACGGCCGCATAGAGAACGGCCGTGAGAAAAAAGAGGAGGGCCAGCAGGATGGTTTCGATCATTGGGGGAGGATTATACGCGGAAACGGATGGAGTGAAAGGTTGTGAACCTTATTTGCCCATCAAGTCATGCGCCAGGGCAAAGCGCACCAGGGCCGCCCGGCTGTGCAGACCCAATTTTTCCATACCGCGCGCCCGGTAAGTTTCCACCGTTTTGGTGCTTAAAGACAGCTTCTCGGCAATTTCCCGGCTGGTGTGACCCATGGCCACCAGTTGCAGCACATCTTGCTCCCGTTCGCTCAGGGTAGGCCACAAATCACCGGTCAGGGCGTTATCATTCTGGTGGGGAACCATTTCGTTGAGCAGCGCTTTGGTCATGGCGGGATGCACGTAAACTTCGCCGCGCATGACGGCCTGAATGGCGGAGATCAACTCTACGTCGGCTGCTTTTTTGAGGACGTAACCGGCCGCCCCGGCTTTCAGGGCGCGCTGCAAGTAGCTCTGGTCGTCGTGCATGGTGAGGATGAGGACGCGGGTGTGGGGCAGGTGTTGGTGCAGCAGGGGCAGCACGTCCAGGCCGCTGAGGCGGGGCATTGTCAAATCCAACAGGATAACGTCGGGCTGGCTGTCATGGGCCAGGGGCAGCAGGTCGGCACCATCGGTAGCTTCGCCGATCACGGTCATGTCGGCACGGGCATCTAGCAAGGCGCGCAGACCGGCCCGCAGCACCGCGTGATCATCCGCCAGCAGAATGCGAATCGGTTCCATTGACCGGCACCTCCACAAAAATGCTGGTTCCCTGTCCGGGCACTGTTTCGATGGTCAGCGTGCCGTTGAGCAGTTCCGCCCGTTCCCGCAGGCCGTACAGCCCCAGGCGCTCGCTGTGCGCGGCATCCCGTAAGTCAAATCCTTTGCCGTCATCTTCGATAATAGTGCGTAGACGGCCGTTGCGCCGTTCGAGTAGGACACTGGCATGACGGGCGTCGGCGTGGCGCACCACGTTGGTCAGGCTTTCCTGGATGATGCGGTAGACGGCCGTTTCCACCGGCGGGGGCAGACGCCCGTTATCCATCCCCATCATCATCAAATCTATTTCTACCGGCCAACGGCCGTTCACCTCCCGCACATACCGCTCTATGGCCGCTTCCAGCCCCAAATCATCCAGGATGCTGGGGCGCAGTTCGCGGGCCAGGTTATGCACCCCGTCCAGCGTTTGCACGACCAATTGGCGCAGCTCCTCAATCTGCGGCTGTAACTCCGGCACAGGACACTGCTGCTTCATCGTCTGCATCCGCACCATGAGCGAGGTAAGCGACTGACCGGTTTCGTCATGCAGTTCGCGGGAGATGCGCTGCCGTTCCTCTTCCTGCGCGGCGATAACCTTCTCCAGTAGTTGGGAGCGCAGCTGCTCCCGCTCGGCTCGTTCCTGCTCGGCCTGGGCCAGATCGGCCGTCATGCTGTTGAAAGCCAGCGCCAGATCGCCAATCTCGTCATCAGCCCAGGGGCGTACCTGGCGGCTGAAATCTCCCTGGCCGACGGCCTGGGCTGACTTTTTCAGGTCCAGAATGGGCCGGGTGACGATCCAGGTGAGAAAAACGGCGGCGGCAATACCGACGGCCGAGACGACAACTGTAGTCAGGAGCATTTGTCCGGTCATAGATTCGACGGTGGCCTGGACGCTGGCTTCGGATAAGCCGACGCGAGCGGTACCGGCTTCGCCGCCAAAGATGGGCACGGCCGTATCCCACACCAGCCCGTCCTCTGTTTCGATGACGGCTGTCTGGTGATGGTCCACTTCATCCGCCTGATTCGCCGCCAGCAAGCCGGGGGGAAAGCCTTCACCGAACGTATGCGCCAGCACTGTGCCATTTTTGTCCGTAATAAAAGCGTAGCGCACGTCGGCATTATTCAGCCGCGTTTCTTCCAGCAGTTGGTGCAAAGCGTACAAATCATTGGTGAGGATGAGGTCGGTGGCCCGGGCAGACACGTCACGGGCAATAGAGATGCTTTGTTCCTCCAAGCGATCGGTTAACGCCTGACGCGACATGACCCGTACCTGCAAGGTAGTGACAACCCCCAGCAGCAGTACCAACCCCAGCACAATGCCCAGGATTTTACTGCGAACGCTGACGGCGCCAGCCACTTGCCAGATACGATGCGTAAATATCATAAGTTTGTTGCTGCTATCGCCATTACGGGGATACGGCCGTTTCCAGTTCCCGCACGGAATCGTAGACCGTATCTTCTATCGGAACCAGGCGGTCAAACCCGGCTGTTTGCAGCGCTTCTTGCCCTGCCGGATCATCTGCCATTTGCAGGAGAACGTTACGCAGTTCCGCCGCCAGTTGCGGCCGGATATTCGGTCCCGTCACCACAGGCGGGATGCCAAAAGCGGGGGATTGGTGAACGACGCGCGTCTCCTGCGCCAAATCCGGCTCGCGGGTGATGGCGTAAGCGTACACCAGACTATCTACGGCCGCGCCATCGGCTACCCCATGCGCTACCGCCCGAATGGCGTCATCGTGGCTGTAGGTGTAAAAGGTGCGTTCAAAGAAGGATTCCGGCGTTTCGCCCATCTGCTGCAAAAGGAAAACAGGGTAGTTGTGGCCGCTGGTGGAGATGGGATCGGTGAAGGCAAAAACGCTGCCCCGCAAATCCGCCATGCTTTGCGCCGCGCTGTCGCTGGGAACGATGAGGAGCGAATGGTAAACAGTCTCGCCCTGAACCTGCGGCGCGGCCAGCAGTTTCATGCCAAATTCCCGCTGGCCGGCCACGTAGGCGCTGGTGCAGACAAAGGCCACGTCCACTTCCCCTTTGGCAATCAGATCGTTGACTTCGGTGTAGGTGCGCCGCTGCACCAGTTCTACTGGCCGTTCCAGTTTGGCGCTGAGGTAGTCAAGCATGGGGCCGTAGCTGTCGGCCGTACCCTGGGGAGAGATGATGGCGGCGACGGCGACGCGCAGTGGCTTGACTTCAGTGGCCGGGGCGTCCGGCAGCGCTTCCAGTTGGGAGAGATTGACAACGGCCGTAGACGCCGGCGCATCGCTGCAACCGATTAACCCCAATAAAATCAGAACAAACAATAACCGTCGCATAAGTAATTCTTATTGTAGCATGACGCGCCCCTCGAAAATACAGCGAATCGTCACCTCTATGGCTGACGAACTTCAGCCGTGACCCATTCCAACACGGGCTGGTGTGGTTTGTAATACGCCGGCCCGGCGCAGGCCAGACACAATGTCTGCCCGTCTCGCACCACTTCCCGCTCGTTGATAATTTCCTCGCCGCAAATGGCGCAGTCTACCCGCACCCCGGCCCGGCTGATGATGTCGCCGATGGGCGTGGTCAGGTCTACCTGCTGGATGGTGAGCAGTTCTTCATCCGGCATTCGCTGGTAGCCGATCAATTGGGCAAAGTAATGTTTTTTCTCTTCAGGGGCGTACTCTCTGGCTTTTTGACGAATATCCAACTGCGGGGCGACGCGCACGGCCGTATTCGTCCGCACATCCACAAACACCGCCGCGATTTTGCCGTAATCCGCCAGCCGCAAAGTGCGATGACCCATTTCGCAGCCGGTAGCTACTGCCAATCCGTCAGCAAAACAGCCGTCTGTTTCCGTAATAACCAACAGCCGTTTGTTGCGGCGGGGCACTTCCATCCCCAGAGCGGCTGCGCCAGCCAGCCCGATACGCACGCCCAAGACTTGGCGCGGGCATAAATGCCGGTGTCGGGAAGATGATTTTTCCAGTAATGCTTGTAAATCCATGTTATCACCTCAAAAAGAGTCAGCTACCTGCTAACGGGGAGTATAGTTGAAAGTAAGGACAACGTGTAGCGGGGAAAACCCGCTATTTGGAGAAACTCATGTGGGGGAAACCCTGACAAAGCAGCTAATGGTGGCAGGAACTATTCATCGGGCATATGCGGGTTAAAATGGACAAGCTCTGTTCAGATCAATTTTTCCTGCCGGACGAAGCACTGGTATCCAGCCTTTGCAGATAAGCCACAATTGCCTCGATTTCACTGTCGGACAGATGGAAATTGGGCATAGGCGTATTCCCTTTGATGGCTTTGGGATTGTGCAGCCACAGTCGGAGGGAAACGTCGTCCAGCCGCTCCGTCACGCCGGCCAAATCGGGGGCTTTGAGGGAGCCACCCCCGCCAATGCGGTGGCAGCGGCGGCAGTTGTATTCGCTCACTAACTGCTCCCCGGTGGCGACCGGATTGCTCAAGTCTACCGATTTGGTCAGGTTCAGCCACCAGCGCGGCGGGGAAAAGACAAGCCAGAACAGGATGATGACGGCCGTAATAATCAAATAAACAGCAACCCGCTTTCTGCTCATACCGGTTCACCTAAATAAGCCCGCTTGCGTCCGGCCAAAGCCCGTTCTGTCTGCGCTGTGTCCGGACGGTTGAGTTTTTCCAGGCAGCGGGCCTTGGCTTCGTTAATTTCCGGCTCCAGCCAGTCGCGCTGTTCCGCTTTGGCGAAGGATTTGAGTGCTTTAGCCGGCCGGTTGAGCTGTTCGTAGCACAATCCCTGAATGTAATAAATCCAGCGTATCTCGTAACCGGCGGAGAGCATTCTCTTGATTTGGCGCAGCGCTTTGGCCGGTTCGTTCAGGGCAAACCAGGCCCGCGCTTTTTCGCCGAGGATGGCTGGATCACGGCCGTTCTTCCCCAACAATTGCAACACTGCCCGCGCCTGCCCCTGCCCGTTTAACGCCGCCGCCAGATGCAGCTTGATGCCGTCCCGCTCCGCCGGAGACAAATGGGGCGCATTCAGCCCGGCCTGGGCCAGATGGAATGCTTCTTCCAAGCGGTCCTGGTCTTCCAGGCAGCCCAGCGCGTGTAAAAACCAACGGCCGTCTACCCGACCCGCCGCTTTTTCCTGAGCCAACACCTGCAAAGCAATCTCCGCACTGCTCATGGGAGGCGACGGCCGTTCCTCCGAGTCAAAAAAGTCCGTATCTCCCAGCAGCAAGGCGTGAACCTCGCCCAGGTGGGGGCGCATTTTTGGGTAAGGGCCGGCCGCTTCCACGATGGCGTCCGCCACTGCCGGAGACAGCCCTTCGCTGACCGTAAAGTAAAAGCGGGGCGCATGAACCACGCCATGCGGCGTTTCGTAAAGCGCCTGCTGCCCCTCAATGCGGATGCCGGCTGCCTCCGCCTGCTCGTGCAGCGGCGACCCCAGCATCAGGACAAAGGAGGAACTGTCCATAGGATGGCTTTTGAGGAAGGCGATCTCACCCCGCAGTTCTTCTTCCGTCGTGCTGGGCAGGCCGATGATGAAGGACAATTGCGGCACGACGCCCACTTCGCGGCAGGCGGCGATGAACCGCTCCACCCGTTCCATTGTGATCCCCTTTTCGATTAAATCCAGCAGCCGTTGGTTGGCCGATTCGATGCCCACGTAGACCCAGCGCAGCCCGGCCTGATGTGCCTGCCGCAGCAAGGCTTCGTCAAACGCCTCTTCCACGCGCACCCCTTCCATGCCAAACTGCACCTCTATGCCTTTGTCCAGAATCATTTGGCTGAGATGGCGCATCATGCGCGGCGAGATGGCTTCGTCCACAAAGAGGAAACGGCGCACGCCATACCGTTCTATCTGCTGTTCCATTTCGGCGATGACTTCGGCCGGTTGGCGCATACGGACGATGGGGCCATACGGCCGTGTGTGGCTGCAAAATGTACACTTCCCCCAATAACACCCCCGGCTAGTAATGATGGGCAGCACCGGCTCCGGGGCAATGTACTCGTCCAGGGAATAGTCGCTGAAATCGGGCGGGGGCAGTTGGCTGAGGTTTAGGGGAAGGGCGTGTTGGTGTTGGTTGATACGGCCGTCTTCCCGGCAAGCCAATCCCCCAATCTGGCTGAAATCCTGCGCGGGCCAGGCATCCACAAATTCCACAATACTGCCTTCCGCCTCGCCAAAAAAGACAAAATCCAGCCAGGGATAGGCCGTCAGCAGTTCCGCCGGGTGCAGATGGGACATCATCGCCCCGCCCAGAGCGATGGGGATACCAAAACGCTGCTTGATGACCTGCCCCAACGCCAGCGCGTACAGCAAATTTTGCTCCGCCAGAATGGAAAAGCCCACCACATCCGGCTGTTCTGCTTCCACTTGGGCCAGTTCCGCGCCAAAAATAGCGTCGGCTGCCCGGCGCGGCAACTTGCGGCGGCCTTCTGCCACGGGAAAGAGGATGTCGTGGTAAAAGGAGGCCAGCCGGTTGTACAAGTCGTCCAGGATGCGGGCGGCCTGCATGTAGGTCGCCTGCTCGTCGGGGGTGACGGGCAGGCGGCTTAAATCGGCCAAAATGCGCTCCCCCAGGCCGTCTTGTACCAGGAGCGAGGGGCAAACCGCTCCCAGCAAATGCGCCGGATGGTATTGGCACAAATCCGGCATCTCCCCCAACAGCCAGCGGCGGAAAAAGGCCAGGTTCCAGTCTATTACCTTCACATCCGTTTCCGGCCGGGCCGCCGCCAGCGCCCCTTTCAGGCAGGCCAGCCCGAAGGGGGGTGAGGCGGGGGTGTGGAAGGGGGTGAAGGCGAGTAGTAGTTTCACGGGAAAGATAGTTTTCAGTATTCAGTTTTCAGTGTGCAGTTTTCAGTTTTCAGTGATTCAGTTGCTGCACACTGCATACTGTACACTGTACACTGTACACTGTTATCAGCAGCTAGGCGGTTCCGGTTCCGGTGTGGCTGTGGGGCCGGGTGTAGGCATAGGGTTGTTGGCTGTCCATTCCTCATAGGCCACCCAGCCGCCGTCTAAATTCCAGACGTTGCTGTAACCTAGTTCGCGCAGAACCACAAGGGCGTGGGTCGCTCGTTTTTGCGTATGACAGTATAGCAGAATCGGCGTGGTTTTGCTTTCCGGCAGCAAACTGGGGTCTTGCAGCAGCTCGCGCAAGGGGATGTTGACGGCGTTTTCGATGTGGTCTGCGGCGTATTCGTCCGGTTCGCGCACGTCGATGATGAAGTAGTCCATCCCGTTGGCCTGATCTGCCAAAAAGTGCAGTGTGTCTTTGCGGTAGCGGTGGTCGGGCAGGTTGCGCAGATAGTTGTCGCCGGCCGCTGCTACGGCCGCTTGCCGGTACAGGTTCCAGGGAGCATTGTCGCCCGGTTTCAGCCGGGCCGCTTCCTGGGCCAGGGTGAGGGCGTCCTCGTATTGGCCGGATTGGTAAGCAGCCTCCGCTGCGTCCAGTTTTTCCCGGTAGACGGCCGTATCCGGCGTACTCGTCACTGCCAATTCCGGGGCAGACACGGCCGTTTCCGCCTGACAGGCCGACAAAACCCCCGCGCTCACAACCAATACAAGCCCAATGAGAAAATAAATTTGTCTCTTCATTGCTTTCCTCATACAAAAACGAAAAAAACGTGATGCGTAACATTTTCATCACGCATCACGTTTCACGCATGACGTCTTCACTTTTACACTTTTTCCACACTCA
>JAJRTP010000401.1 GCA_024278255.1 Chloroflexota bacterium
GTAAAGACGAAAACTTTGCCCGCTTTTCAATTTTCGCACACGAACAGCAATGTGAAACTCGGCGCTTAAATACCGCTTCAGATTTTCAGCAATTTCAGCGGCATCGAGGGCCAAAATATCAATATCCTGGGTCATGCGCGGCTCTGCCACGTAAGCGTTAACAGCTTGCGCGCCAAACAGAGCAACGTCATTCCGCCCCTGCAAAAACTCCAGCACAGCATTATGTATTGTAGACAAGGGCAATGACTCCCGCATGGCAAACTCCTGAAATGTAAGAACGTCCGCATTAAACATGATGTTCTTCCTTAACACCGTACATTTCCTACATCATAGCATATATTTACCGCACTTGCTGGCGTAGTTCGTCGAGGAGAGCAGCTACGTCGTAGTCGGGGTAGAGGTAGAGGAGGTCGAATAGCTCAACGGCCAGACGGACGACGCCGCGCATGGAGAGACGGCCGTTTCTCAACCCTTGCGCCAGGAGTTCCGCGCCGCCGCGCCGCACTTGGGTCTGTCGTTCGCCCGGTTCGTAGGCGTAGGCGCGGGCGTGGTATTCCAGGATGCGCTGCAAGAACTGGCCCACTTCCTGCGGGTCTACGTCCGGCTCCAGGTAGAAAATCTGGTCGTCGTTCAGCCAGTCGTGCAAGGGCAGCCGGTTGTCGCTGCGGGTAACGGTGAAGAGGAAGAAGAGGGATTGTCCCTGATCGTAGGCCAGGGGGTAATGGCGGTAGCGGTGCTGGGGGAACTGGTCTTCATGCAGCTTGTCCTGCTGGCCGCGCAGGGCGGCATAGATGACGGCCTGGAAGAAGAGGGAGGCTTTGGGGCGTTGGTACGGCCGTAGCAAAGAATAACTTTCCGCCTCATCCACCAGCAGACACAAGCCGCTGTAATTGCCCAGCCGGGCCAGGGCGCTCACCCCCGTGAGCAAATAGGCAATCTGCCGGGCGTTGTGGCCGATTTTGTAGATGCTGGGGAACTTGACGCCGCGCGGCAGCCCCTTGTTCATCGTTTTCACGCGGCGGCCACCCATCAGCCAGTTGATCCACGCCTTGCGCTGTCGGGAAGAGGCAGTGTTGGCAACCGCTTGCAGGCCAATCACCAGGGGATCGAGTTCGGCCGGGGAGAGATCGCGCAGTTTGGGCAGGGTGGATTGGATAACGGCCGTTTTCTCCAGCAGCGGCGTCAAACCTTCCTCATCCGTATCCGGGTAGCGTAAATGGCGCATCGCCTCCCGGTAAATGGCAAAGGAGCGGTGCGGCGGCAGTTCCAGCAAATCCAGGCTGACGGTGGCGACCAGAAAATTTCGTGTCAACGCTTCCTGCGCCGCCAGTTCTACCATGTGGCTCTTGCCGTAACCGTATTCCCCCACCACAGCGCGGGCATCGCCGCCAAATTGGTGCGTCTGGTTGAGCGCTGCAATCAGACTTTCCCGTTCCGGTCGCAAATTAAGCGTCAGTTCCGCCACGTGCTGCGCCGGGGCAATCCCCAGGCGCAGGGATTCGATGAGCTGCCGGGCATCCAGTTGGGTCTGGTTCATGGGAGGCGGCGGCTGGTAAGCGATGGCGTAGGCGGGACGGGGTTCGGCTAATCCCTGCCCGTTGCCGGTAAATTCGGCAGCCGGACGGCGGAAGCGCAGCCCGTTTTCAAAGCGCACCATCCACTCCGCGCCATTCCGGTATACGGCGACGATTTGGCCACGGCCGTATTGGGGGTGTTCTACTTGTTGTCCGATCATAGGTTTCAGTTTTCAGTGTTCAGTTTTCAGTGTTCAGTCCTGCGGCAGTGCGGGCAGGCGTTTGAGGTCTGCTATGTATTTTTCCTCGTCATGGGAGCGCTGATATTTGAGTACATTATATATTTCGGTAACAAGAACGGCCGCTATCAGTTCGCGGGCTTCCTGGTGTGAATATCCGTCGCGCCGCAATCGTTTATACGTCTCTTTGGTTTCGGGCGGATCGTTATCCCGCAATTGGTTATCTACAGTTTCCAGTAAGGTCATCTTTAATGCCGGATCTGCTTTTTCCATAATCACCCTCAACTTTGCTGAAAAACACGGATTGCGCGGATAAGATTCACGCCAGATTTTGCGCTTCGGCCATTTTCCGAAACGCGGCACGCACTGCCGGCGTTGCTTCCGGCCGTCGCGCCGCCAATCTTTCCGGACCCGTTTTACTTTCAGCCACAGCGTTCCATCTATCTATCAACTCATCAAAAATTGCCCACGACTCTGCCGGCGTCAACGTCGCCGGCCGCGCCACCCGTTCCCACTCCACATAAGCATTCGCCCGGGCATATCCCCGCACCATTTCCGCAATTTGTGTATTCATACTCCATGCACAATTCAAATATCTGATGTTTACAATTTATGGTATTTGAATAAGAAGACGTTCGGGATTCCAAATTTCCTCACATATTTCCCGATATAGCTCCTGACGCTCTATCAAATCTACTATTTTAAATCGAGGATGCGGCTTAAAAGGTAAACCGCTACGCTGTTTATAGCTTAAAAAACCAGGATTGTTTTCGTAGCACTTTTTCACCAAAGTTTTTGCTAATAAATTTTGGGCAAAGTAATGGGGAAGTTTGTATTCATAAGGTTTATCTCCCAAACTTTGGTTAAACCCACGGGGCAACAAGAGCAATCCTCCAATCCGATTACGTACACGCTGAAATTCATGTTCATTATCAAATTCATCCTGGTGTTCTTCAAATTTATTTGCCCAAATATGTTCTACTTCAAAAGGCTTCTTGATACTACGCGAAACATAACTTCTAAAAGAAGATTCCATGCCACATTGTTGCTCAATGTGGTAAGTCATACGAGCTAACAAATAATGAATCAAGCGGCGATTTTGCTGGTGTACCCGTAAATAATCTTCAGTACGGAAGTCATAATCCAGCGCTAAAACTTTCTCGTATAACAAATCACTAAGCTCTTGTACATCTTTATCACGCACATCCTTCATCAAATTAAACATTGTGTAAACTATTGAAGAATAACCTAACGTGCGAAAGTTCCATACGCGACGGGCAATAAAAATGTCAATGAATGTTGCCACCAATTGAATCTTTTGTTGAATATCCTCGGAAGTATCATCGGGATAAAGAGGCGCAAGCAACAAAGGATACTGCAATGTAAAGTTTACTCTGGCATTAAAATAAATGATTTCTCTTCCTGGTATAAAGTTGTTAGCAGCATTACGTAACTGAATATATTCTGTGGCAAAGAAAGCCATGTCTCGTTTAATAAACCTCGTAAAGTCATCGCTGTTTACTAAATCAATCCGCTCTCTATTATCTCTTACCCATTTATGAAACGTTGTACCAATCTGCTCCCAGTCTTGATTTTTGGCACCCTTTCGGCGTTCTCTAATTGAATTTGCATATTTAGCGCGTAGCCATGTTTTGAAAAAATCTATTTCTTCTTCCTTTCCCACAGCCAACAAATCTAAAACTTTTTGCCTCCAAATCCCATGAGCCTCAATTTGTTGTTCGCCACTTGTAATCTTTGATAATAAATAACCTTTTAACATGTCTGTCGGGCTAAGAGATAAACCACGATCATTCATAGTCTCAAAAATTGTATAAGCATCCTCATCAGAATAAGCAGTAATTTCAACAAGATATACTCTTTCTCGAAGCCAATCCACAAAATACGGTAAAGCATCCCCTTTTATGTTTTCGGGAAAATTTTCAACAATATCGATATAACGAGCCACGATATTACGAACAGATTCGTTTTGCTCATAAGTTAAATCGTATTCCTGTCCGTTATAAAGAGCTTCCATACAGGCAGTGCGATCTGGAATTTGAATATTGAACGATTTTTCACCAAAAGATTCAGAAAAGATCAAATTGCTCACATTGGTTGTATTGTCCTTTCGCTCCTGTAATAAATTGTGAATGTAAATGAGTAATAATGTAAGAGAGGTTAATCGTTGTTGCCCATCTATAATAAAGTTTTCTCCTCTTTTTCGACTGATTACAATGGAACCAAGAAAATAAGCCCTGTAATTACTTACATTTTTTCGTGAATGTTGAGGATCATATTCATCGTTAAACCTGTCCTCTAAATCGGAAATCAATTCTGTGATGTTTTTCGCTTGCCATTTGTATTCGCGCTGATAATAGTCAATTGTATATTTAACATTCTCCAACAATTGACGTACCGTTTTCTCACGTCCAGTAATATCCGGGCTTTGCTCCATAAAGTCACTCTATCTTGATCAAATATAAATACACAAGGCCACCATAAGTTCAACTGAACACTGAAAACTGCTCACTGAACACTAATAAGGCGGCGTCTCTCCGCCGGAAAGCTCGTCAATCTGGCCGCGCAGGATGGCGTTGGCTTCGGCTTCGGTGATGGTGTGTTCCCCTTCGTAATGCTGGCGGGAGAGTTCGGTGACGAAGGATTTGACGAAC
>JAJRTP010000402.1 GCA_024278255.1 Chloroflexota bacterium
CCCGCCGTCGTCTCCGTCACCCTGGCGCTCGGTTCGCAGCGCATGCTGAAACGCAACGCCCTCATTCGCCGCCTGCCGGCCGTCGAGACCCTCGGCTCCGTCACCGTCATCTGCTCCGACAAAACCGGCACGCTCACCCAAAACCGGATGACCGTCACCGTGTTAGACGTATTGGGGCATACCGAAGAAGTAGCCACGCTGCTTAACAGCAAAGGTATTTTACAAGATGCCGACCTGGACGTAACCCAACCCCCCGAAGACCGGACTTTGAGCTTGCTGGTTAAAGCCTCTGCACTTTGTAACGACGCCGTTCTGGAAAAGGAAAATGGGGCCATTCATGCCATCGGCGACCCCACTGAGGCCGCCCTGATTGTGGCCGCCGATCAGCTTGGTTATGATAAAGCCACGCTGGAAGAACAAATGCCTCGCGTGGCCGAAATCCCCTTCTCTTCCGAAACCAAACGGATGACAACCATTCATGAACTGCGCATCGATCCGTCAGAAACGAATATCCCCGGTGTGCTGACGCCATATATCGCTTTTACTAAAGGGGCAATTGGCAGTATTTTTGAGATTTGTGATGGGGTATGGACGGGTCGGACGGAGGAAATTGTGCCGCTGGATGAGAAGACGCGGCAAAGAGTTCAGGTAGCGAATGACAAATTGGCCGCCCAGGGGCAGCGGGTGTTAGGTGTTTCTTTCAAGCTGCTGGATTCATTGGATGAGCCAGTGGAAGAGGGGCAGATTCTGATAGGGCTGGTGGGGATGATTGACCCGCCGCGACCAGAGGTGAAAGCCGCGGTGGCCACAGCAGAAATGGCCGGTATCCGCCCGGTGATGATTACTGGGGACCACCCGCTGACAGCCCAGCATATTGCCAAAGAATTGGGCATTACGAACAATGATAAGAACATTACCGGCAAACAACTGGCGCAGATGAGTCTGGCTGATTTGGAAACGGCCGTAGAAGACGTATCTGTTTTTGCCCGCGTATCCCCCGAACACAAGCTGAACATTGTAGACGCTTTCCAGGACAAAGGTGAAGTGGTGGCGATGACCGGCGACGGCGTCAATGACGCCCCGGCACTGCGCAAAGCCAACATCGGTGTGGCCATGGGCATCACCGGCACAGATGTCTCCAAAGAAGCCTCCGATATGATTTTGCTGGATGATAACTTTGCCACGATTGTAGCGGCCGTAGAAGAAGGCCGCACCATCTACGACAACATCGTCAAATTCGTCAAATACACCTTGTCCAGCAACACGGGAGAACTGTTGGTCATGCTCATTGGCCCCCTCCTGGGAATGCCCCTGCCGCTGGTTCCCCTGCAAATCCTGTGGATCAATTTGGTGACGGATGGCTTGCCCGGTCTGGCATTGGCCACTGAGGAAAAAGAACCGGGCATTATGAAACGGCCGCCCTTTGGCGCTAAAGACAGCATATTTGCCCGCGGCGTCGGCATTCAAATCATCTGGGTGGGGCTGCTGATGGGGTTTATCTCCTTGCTGGTGGGATACGTTTTCTGGCTGGAAGACCCCGATCCCTTTACCGGCGTCTGGCGCACAATGGTGTTTACCACGCTGGTGCTGGCCCAGATGGGCAATGCCCTAGCCATCCGCTCCAATGAAGAGTCCGTCTTCAAACTGGGATTATTCAAGAACCGCACCATGGTTATCGCGGTGACAACGACCTTTTTATTGCAATTGGCGCTCATATACGTGCCCTTTTTACAAAGAATATTCAAAACGCAGCCACTGGATGCATACCATCTGATTGTGGCTTTGCTGGCCAGTACGGTTGTGTTTGCGGCCGTTGAGCTTGAAAAATGGTTCCGACGGCGGCGCAAAAAGAGTATATAACAGATTGAGAAAGGAACGGATTCCCTAAATCGAGGAGAAGATGAAATGAGTTCATTTAAGAATCGTATTGTTGGCGTATTATCTGTTGATTCGTCTGTTTTTGAGGAAGTGGAGCATGACGAAAATTCGATGGGGCAGGCGGCGCTTGTGGTAGCAGTATCGTCGGTATTGTCAGCCATTGGCGGCGGTGTATTGAGCAGCAATCTGACAACAGGTTTCATCTCCATACTTATTTGGGGCTTTGTCAGTTGGGTACTCTTTGCCGCCATTACCTACATCATCGGCGTCAAGATTTTTCATGGTGACGCCACGATGGGGCAAATGCTGCGGGTGATTGGCTTCGCCTTTGCCCCCTCCGCTTTTTACATCCTGACTTTTATTCCGCTCGTGGGCATCGTCATTTATCTGTTGGTGACAGCGTGGTTTTACTTTACAATTTTTATTGCTGTCCGGGCTGGTCTTGATCTGGAAAACGGCCAAACTTTCTGGACGGTCTTGGCCGGTTATTTTGTTTATCTAATTGGTCTGGGGATTGTCTTGAGCTTTGCCGGCACTTTATCCTCATTCTGATTTATACTCGATGGGTTGAATGAGACCGGGGTCAAATTCTTCGATGTGATTTGGCCCCAAAGCTGTGAGGCTGTCATAAATTTCGGCAGCATTGGCCCGCAGCCGGGCAATGTTGACACCCTGGCATTGGTCCGGCAGCGGTTCCAGCCATTGGCGGGCACGCAGGAGCATCTTAACAGCCCCGCGATAGTTCCCCCGTAGAATTTGATAGCAGGCCACACCAATTTGCAGAATGCCCCGGTACAGATCGCGTCCGGGGATCGTTTCCTGCCGCCACGCTTCTTCCAGGGCGTCATGGCATTGATAGTACTGGCCCTGGTTGAATAGTTCGAGGCCTTCCTGAGCCAATGGGGGTAACGGCCGTTCACAAAAATCAGCCAGCGCAGCGTAATCCGGCACACGGGCACATTCCCGGAACAGTTGGGGCATGGCGGAGGTGAAGCGGGAACGGGCATAGACAAAATCAGCCCCCAACCGTTTGGCGTCCTGCATAGTATCCACGTCTTTGTGGGAACCAAAGGCCATGATGGGGATACGCTTGGTAGCGGGAGAGGATTTGAGGCTGGGCAGCCACTGCCGCCAGGGGACAGCGTCGTTGTTCAGATCAAAGAGGAGGAGGGCGGGCTGCCATTGGGTGATTTGTTGGAAGAGTTGACCGGTACGGCCGTATAACGATTCGCCCAGGGTTTCCGGTAAAGCCTCCTCGTCGATTAGGGATACGGCCGTTTCAATCCACTTCATCTCAAAGCCGCTGTGCCAAGCCACATTGGCAATCTTCATCGTAAACATCAGATCGGCCACAAAGCCGACAATAATTGGCTGCGCTCGTTTTTCCATCATACCTCCATTATAGCGTGAAAGCGTGAGGCGTGAAACGTATTGTGCATCCTTCATCTCCCCACCCCCTCACCAAATTTCTCTAGCTATTGCCAAACAAACCACAAAGTTTTACACTATTGCCATGCCGTTTTTTTGTCATTCAGGGAGGTGCATCCAGTGAAAGCGCAGGTTAAGAAATAGTTAGCTCAAGGAGTTAAATTGACGAATCTAGAGAAAGTCTTGGCCAGCCTAAAAACATCGGGACCGATATGTGATGATTGCCTTTCGTCTCGGTCTACTGTTAAGCCACGTCAAACTGTCAATATTATCTGCCGAGAGTTGGAGAGCGCTGGAAGTTTGCGGCGTCGCAAAGAAATATGCCCTAAATGTGGAAAACCAAAAATTATAAACACGGCAATTTCTAATCTAATGGATTCTTCAGGAAAAGAGAAAATCCTGAAAACGAAGGATCCCTTTTATGCAAAAAATCGGCCAGTAACATTTGCCAGGGGAAGATTTTCGACTGATTCAATAACAAGTGTGCTAGCATCTTTTTCGGGTCAGTTAGGCACTGGCGAGATAGAAATATACAATGAATTTAGCTTGCAGCATGAGTTAGGAATTTATCTTAGAAATTCATTTAAGGGAAAGCGAATCCAATTTGAGCGAAATGTATCTTTCTTTGGTTTTTCTAAACAACAATTCGTGAAGCGCGAAATCGATATAGTTTTATATAGAAAAAATGAGGCGCTTTTAGATGCCGCCATCGAATTAAAATTCCCGAGGAATGGACAATACCCTGAACAGATGTATAGTTTTTGTAAGGATGTTGTATTTGCGGAGCAACTAAAATATGCTGGTTTCGACAAAGCCTATGTTATAATCTTTGCAGAGGATCGATTGTTCTATGAGGGTAGGCAGTCGGGTATATATGGTTTCTTTCGAGGTGGCCGCAATTTAACAGGGACGGTGGAAAAGCCCACCGGGGATCAAGAGTCAGAATTGGTTGTCAAAGGTAATTACCAAATCAAATGGAATAATGTAGTGGGACCACTGAAATACACTTTGATCGAGGCATTTTAACGGCAATTCACAGTTTTGACTCAGTAGTATCCGAAGTAGCAGCTAACAAATATTGCAACGGTACGCGAG
>JAJRTP010000403.1 GCA_024278255.1 Chloroflexota bacterium
GCGCGCTCATCCAGGGCTTGCTGCACGGCGGCGGCCGTTACCAGATCATGATTGTTTTCCCCCGCCCAAAAACTGGCTTCCCGCACCAGATCGGCTACCAGGCCAAAACGGGCGCTTAACTTATCCTGATGATCCGCCATGCGGGAGCCGTGTTCGATGACTTTAGCCACCGCTGCCGCCTCAAAGTGGCGCAAATTTTCCTCGTGGCAGCGGCTGGCAATGAAAACGGCGTATTCCTGCTCGTTTTCCGGCGTGCGGGGCATCGTCGAGTCAAAATCAGCCCGCACCTTGAACAACGTGCGAAACTCCTCGTCCCGTTCATACAAACTGTAATAGAGGCTCAGGCTGCCCAGCATAATCACCTTCACGTTCAGGGGGATGGGTTCCGGGTCAAGTGATTTTGCCAGCGCTTCGCCTTGCCCCATGCGGGTGGAGGTCTGCACCAGGATTTTGCCTTCTTTCAGGGCACGTTTCAGCCCTTCCCAGGCCTCCGGGTTTTTGAACAGGGTGTGGGCGTTGAGGATGAGGTAGCCGCCGTTGGCCCAATGCAGCGCGCCACATTTGATATTGGTGAAATGGGTATACAAATACCCTTGATTCATCTCGTATTCCAAACGGCCCAGCAGCCCGTGATACGTCGGATTGGGTTCCAGAATGACGGGCGCACCTTCGGTCTGGCTGTTGTCCACCAGCAAGTTGACTTCGTAGCGGCGCAGATCAATCTGTTCTTCGCTGTCGACCGGTGAGGTGAAATCCTGAATCTGGTCGAGGATGTCTTCCTGCATCTCGTTCAGGTAAAGGCAAATTTCGTCATTACCGGCGCACGTTTTCAGGATATCTTTGAAGTGATGCTGCACGGCCGTTTCCGCCGCCCCTCGATCTATTTCCTTCATTTTTTGCCGGGCTGCCAGTTCCAATTGATGAATCTGGTACAGGACATCTTCTACGTCAGCGGAAATGGTTTGCGCCTGCTTTTCCATCCCCTGGCGCACGTCAGTCGGCAGTTGGTTGACTTCTTCGTTAGTCAGTTGACGGCCGTCCTGTACCGGCACAATGACAAACCCGGACGCCGCCTTCACCAGAGCAAACCCCAGTTCGGCAACGTGCTGCTGGATGGCCTCCATTAAGCTGTTACGCTGCCTCTCAAACTCTTGCTTAATGGCGGCCACGCTTTGCTGGTACGTGGCATCAGCAAAAGCCTGGGGCAGCGCCTGGCGCAAATCGTGGATGAGTTGGCGTATCTGCGCTTTGAATTTAGCTCCTTCTCCGGGCGGCAGGGAAACAGCGCGGGGCTGGTAGGGCACGGCAAAATTGTGGACGTAAATCCAGTCGTCTGGCGTCGGCATTTCTTGCGCCGGGGTTTGCAGAAAATGCTTGATAGCTGTCGTCCGCCCCGTGCCGAGATCGCCCAGGGCGTAAATGTTGTAGCCGCTGCTTTGGATATTCACGCCAAAAGCAATGGCCCGCGTGCCGCGCGGCTGGCCAATGATATGGGTATCCGGTTCCAATTCGGCCGTGCTGGCGAAAGGGAATGTATCGGGGCTTGCTATGCAGCGCAGTTTTTCAGGGGATAATGGTTGTACGGACATGATTCACCTCCGGTATAATGTAGAGCATACCGCTGGGGTGAATCTTACTCTTTATAGGGAACTGTTACAAGGGATAGAGTCGGTCTTTCTCACCAGCCGGGCCGTTGTGCCGGTTATGCTGGAGCAGGGGCGGGGCAAGATTGTCAACATCTCTTCGCGGGCCGGGCTGGCGGGACGGCCGACCATGGCTCCCTACAGCGTAGCCAAAAGTGCCGTTATCCGTCTCACAGAAAGTCTGGCTGCCGAGCTAAAAGACCAGGGTATCAACGTCAACTGCCTTCTGCCGGACACGATTGACACGCCACAAAATCGCCAGTCAATGCCCGACATAGTGTTCAGTTTTCAGTCAAACACCCACTGCACACTGAAAACTGCACACTGAAAACCAATTACTCCTCCGGCAGCTTCAATCGCTCCACCAGTTCCGGCTCCCGCGCCAGGAGCAGTTCGCCGGCCTTGCGTGTGCCTATCCAGAAGACGGCAAAGGCATAGGCCGTGCTGAAAAAGAGACCGGGGACGGCCAGCCAGGGTACATCCAGCCAATAAGCCAGCAGCAAAGGAATAGCCGCGGGCGCGCTGACGAGGACGACGGACAGGGGCACGATGGTGATGTAGGCGCAGCCCGTTTTGGTGTCACCACCGGACTGGAACAGACCGCGTTTGCGTCGTCCTTCCAAGCGGATGGGGATGGGGAAATAGACGGAGGCTACGGCCGTAACCCCCATCGTCGCCACCCCCATGCACAAAGCGGTCAGCAGGCCGGTCACACTAACCCAGCCGGGATTGTTGTAGACGATAAGGCCGCCGAACAGGAGGAGGGGTACGGCCGTAATCACAAACAACGCCAGCCCCTTCGCCCGAAAAATATGCTGGCGGGGTACCGGTGTCAGCAGCAAAGCCGGCAGCCCCGGCCCTTCCCAGGCCAGCATATTTTGCGTATTGGCCCAAAAAAGAAAGATGGCATACACTGGCAGCGTCAAAGCCATCCAGGCTGGCGCTGCGCCAAACTCCGTATCCCCGCCCAGGAAGAAAGCGCCCAGAAAGAAAATGGGCATCAGCACCCCCTGAATAATCCCTACCCGGCGCTGCGGCACACGCCAGACTGATTTGAACTCATTAGCCGTCAGTTGTGCCACGTCCGGGGGCAGCCAGCCCAGCAAATTGCGCTCTCGCCGTTCTTCCCGCACAGCCTGGTGGCGCGTTTCCTCGCGGGGGCGCGGTGTCAACAGGTAGCCTTCGCCCGTCGTCAGGCGCACCAGCAGTTTGTACCAGACCCAGGTGATGAGGATGAGCCACAGCAGCGAATACCCCAGCCACAACGAGGAAGATGCCCAAGCGCCAGCCGGTGCCTGGGCGACGGCCTGGGCCGAAGCGCCGGGCGGCAGCCATTGCAAAATATCCAACGGCTGCCAGGTTTGGAACGCAGTGACATCGTCAGGGCTTATCTGATGGGATACTGTTTCCAGCAAGCGCTGTATGCCGATGTTGATAAAGTAGCAGAGACCGCCAATGAGAGAAAAGAAGATGATAGCCACGTCTCGCACCCGGCGGCTTTGCATGATGCCGCCAATGGTTGTGCCCGCCAATTGGCCGATCATAATGAGATGGCCGTAGCCCAGCACCAGGGCGGCAATGACCACCAGGGTCACGGGACTGAACGACAGACCAAAGCCGTAAATGATAGCTACAAACAGGGGCAGCATCAGATAGGTGGGATAGTCAAACAGGGTGCCCAATATGACGCTGGTAATGATGGTGCGGCGGGGGATGGGGTAAATCATCA
>JAJRTP010000404.1 GCA_024278255.1 Chloroflexota bacterium
TATTGGCGGAGCATTTGTTCCGGCGCAGGAAACGCTGCCTTTTGCCAAACCGGCGCTGGAAATGGAAGAAATTGGTACTGTGCGGGGGATGCGGCTGGCACGGCTGACGTTTTATCCGATACGGCCGTCTGGCGGGCAGCTACAAATCACACAGGAAATTGTGGCGGACCTTTCGTTTGGTGTGGCGGATACGGTCGTAATCCAGGCCAATTCTACAGCAGCAGACGCCGCCTCTTTCCAGCAGACGTTGACCGGACTGGTAGCCAATCCGGCCCAATTACAGGCAGCGGCACGCCCGGCAACCGCTTTCAGTGCCTTGTCTGTGACGGCCAATGAGACGGTCGTGATTGAAGTGGATGAGGCGGGGATGACGGCTGTGACTTACAACGATCTGGCATCGGCTGGCTTCCCGGTAGGCAGCGTCAACCCGGCGCAACTGCGTCTGACACGGAGCGGGACGGAAGTGGCTTTGCAATGGCTAGGGGATGGCGATGCCCAGTTTGAACCGGGAGAGCAGTTTCGTTTTTACGCCCAACCCTGGTTTAACCGCTGGTCGGAAAACGATGCTTATCTGCTGGTGGCTGGCAGCGGCAGCGGGCTGCGGATGAGCAGCCAATCTGCACCAACGAATGGTCTGCCTGCCGGGTCGCTGCGGCAAACATTGCTTTTGGACGAAAACCGGTATTACACCTCTGATTGGGTGGGGCGGGATGGCGACCGCTGGATTTGGGACGAGCTGGCCTTGCCGGGCAACGAGACAGGGCAGTATGATTTTACCCTGGAGAGCGTCAACGGCAGCGCAACGGCCGTATTGACTCTCTGGCTGAAAGGGGCCAATCAAAATATCAACGTCAGCCCCGATCATAAAGTGCGGGTGCGCCTGAACGGTTCCTTTTTGCAGGATGTGACCTGGGATGGCAAGACAGAAAAAACGGCCGTTATCCCCATTCCAGCCGGGGTGCTGCAAAACAATAACAACTTGCAGTTAAGCCTGCCCGGCGTTTCAGCCGGTGCGCTGGACAAGGTATGGCTGGACGCCTTTCAGGTGACGTATACGCGGGGCAGCGGGGCGGCGGCGGCCCAGGCTCGCGTTACCGGGGAGAATGCTTCCCGGCGTTACAGCGTGACGCTGACGGCGGCCGGCGGCGCGGCGGTGTATGACGTAACAACGCCGGACGCGCCCATCCGCCTGACCAACATTACTGTAAATGGCACGGCCGTTTCCTGGGGAGATGCGACGACCGGTACGCGCGACTATCTGGCCATGAGCGACGCCAATCTGCACACACCCGCCCGCGTGAGAATGGCAGCGCCGCTGCAGACAACGGCCGTATCCGGCGCGGATTACGTGATCATTGCCCCAACTGCCTTCATGCCGGCCCTGCCACCGCTCATCAACCTGCGCCAAAGCCAGGGGATGACGGTGGTTATGGAGGATGTGCAAGCAATTTATGACGCTTACGGCGGCGGGCTGCCCACACCAGAGGCGATTCGGGATTATCTGACGGATGTGTACGGTCGTTGGTCGCCTGCACCCACTTACGTTTTGCTGGTGGGAGACGGTACGAATGACCCCAAACAATACAAGCCGGACACCCGCCCCACCTGGATTCCGCCGTATCTGGCAGACGTGGATCCGTGGCTGGGGGAAGTGGCCGCCGATAACCGCTTTGTCACGGTAGATGGCGCGGATTTGCTGCCGGATATGCTGCTCGGCCGTTTGCCGGTAAATAGTCTGGCAGAAGCGCGGGTAGTGGTGAACAAGATTGTACGCTATGAGACAGACCCGTTTTTTGGCGACTGGAACAGCAAGGCGTTATTTGTGACGGATGATCCGGACAGCGCGGGAGATTTTATTGCCCATTCGGACGCGCTGATTGACAAGTTTATCAGCGATCCCTGGTCGGCCAGCCGGGCGTATTTGAATCCGCCGGGGAGCATGGACAGGGATGAGGTGTACACGGCCGTCACCAGCCAGTGGAATGCCGGCCGAGGTCTGGTGGTGTATAACGGCCATTCTTCCATCCACCAATGGGGCGCGGAGCGGTTATTCCATCTGGATGATGTGGCGGGGTTGAATAATAACGGCCGTTTACCCGTCGTCCTGCAAATGACCTGTTTTACCGGCGCATTTCAGGAACCGTTTTGGGATACGCTGGATGAAGCCTTGCTGCGTAAAGAGGGCGGCGGCGCAGTAGCCGTTTGGGGGGCCACCGGTTTGGGTGTGGCGACCGGCCATGGTGAACTGGCTGACGGTTTTATGCAGACTATTATCCAAAACAATACGCCTCAGATTGGGCAGGCGGCGCTGGCTGGTAAAGTGCTGTTACAAGCGAACCAACCGGCTTACCTCGATCTGATGGATACGTTCACGTTGTTAGGTGACCCGGCTACCCGTTATGATTATGATTTTTGGCCGGGGTATGCTACGTTTTTGCCAACGGTGCAGCGTTAGTTTTGGCAGGAACGCATAATTTACCAGTAGAGGTATAATTGATTTTATGATGACGGCCGTAACTTCACGACGCATTAAATTCACCCTTTTATTTGCCGGACTGACTGTGGTCACGATACTGGTTTTGTGGGTGACGGTCAGATTTGCTCTGGCGCTTTGGCCGGAAACGGAGGAAGCGACGGTTCTGACTGCCCAACCTGTGGTGACGGCCGTACCGGCAATGCGCCCAACCCTGCCTCCGCCGGTAGTGGCTGTATCATCTCCCGCAGCCCAGACCAGCCAGCCAACTCCTGCGTCACCCGTTCAATCGTTTGCTCTGGTTGAAGACACGCCAACTGATAAAACAGGAGAATTGGCGCCAACGATTGTACCCACACCCACTTCCCAATCCTCTGGTCCGTCCCAATTTCCCCAGCTTATCATTCCTTCCTTGGGAATCAACCGGGTCATCAGGATGGTACCGGTGGTAGAGGGTCAGTGGGATATTTCCCAAGTAGAGAGCGATATTGGCTGGCTGCAAACGACAGGGGAATATCCCGGCGACGAGAAGGGAATGACGTTTGTGGGGCACGTAACCCGGCCCTGGCCGGAAATTGCCGGACCGCTGGCGGATCTGGCTTTTATGAAACCGGGCGATGAAATTATTTATCGCAACGAGGGTACGGATTACGTGTACGCGCTGGAAAAATTCCTGAAAGTGGACCCGCAGTCTGTGGAAAGTTTGTATGTGCCGGACGGGGACGTGCTTTCCCTGGCAACCTGTTCAACCTGGAATTATGTCAGCTTTGATTATGATGAACGCCTCATTGCCCGCGCCCGCCTAATTCGCACGGAGCCATCCCCCGATATTGCCAAACTGTCACAATAAAGACGGCCGTTTCACTCCTCCGGCGGGTTATACACCACATCATCCAAGGTTAAATCCATAGCGCGGGCAATGGCTTGCAGGACGGCCGTACTCCCCTCCCGTTTTCCCGCTTCAATTTGTGACAGGTAAGAGGCGCTAATACCGGCCGCCTGCGCCAATTCCGGCTGCGTTAACCCGCGATATTCCCGCCACACCTTCACCGGATTTTCGCCGTCAATGATGGCATATGGCACATGAGCGGGAATTATTTCTTCGCCGTTGATGATGGCTTGAACTGCTTCATCATAATCTTGAATGTCTTGGAGCATTTCAGCATCCATTATCTTTACTCCCGTAAATGCTATTTATTGAGGCTTTAATAATAGCACAGGAATTATACGGCCGTCAGCCCGCTTTTTGTAGGCGTTATAACCGGGATAAACGGCCGTGGCTCTGGCCCAACACCGCTCCCGTTTCTCTCCGGTCACTTCTCTGGCAATGTAAACCACATTCTGCCCGTTGAGCGTTACCGTCGCTTCCGGGTTGGCTTTCAGGTTGTAATACCAGGCCGGATTTTTCTTGCCGCCCCAGTTGGAGGCGATGAGGATGATATTTTCTCCGTCCGGGATACCCAGCAAGGGAATGGTACGGGATTGCCCGGTTTTAGCCCCGGTCGTTGTGACCAGGATAACCGGGACGCCGGCTAACATACTGGAGAGGGTGGTACGGCCGTTACTCTTGCGGTATATGAGTTGATCCAGCGCAGGAGCTATTTTAGCCGAAAGGCGGGAACCAATCGCGGAAGAAGTAATGGGAGTGACGAGACTGTGCCACCAATGTTTTTGGGGTTGGGGAAGTAGCGCATTATTGCCCATTTTGACAACAAGCCATGTTCAAGACTACAACATATATTGAGGAAGAAACAGATTTACTAGACCAGACATATCTATTTCTTCCCAAATCTGCTGTAGTCATTCATTGTACACCCTGGCAACAGCCGGGATAAGGCGCAAGGCTTCAAACAATTCTGGGCAGCTTCGTGTCCGTCTGTCCGGGAAACTCATCTGCATTTCCTGACCCGTGATGCACATGCTCAGGCCATCATTGCCTTCGTACTCATTGACCAGACGTAGGGCGCGGCGGCAGGCTTCCTGCCAATTGCCTACCGGTTTGATTTCAATGACGACGGTCCGGTGATCGGTAATCGGTGGTCGGTATTCGGTGACCGGTGGTTGGACGCTGGGAGCTGGGGATTGGCGGTTGGCAGTTGGTGGTGGGGCCACGGCCGTAACCACAGGCTGCGCCAGAGCATCGTCATCAAAGTTGGGTGGCGGTGGCGGAGCGGCGTTAAATGCGGGCGCTGGTTCGGCCACAAAATCATCGGGTGGCGGTGATGGCGGGGCTGAAACATGACTGCTGCCATTGCCTGAAGAACGGCCGTTTCCCCGCCCATTTCCATTAGCAGATGACGGCCGTTTCTCCACAACCAGTGCAGCTTCTTCCCCAACTGCCTGAGCAATCTGGGGATTCGTATTCACCCGATCTACCAAAATGCTGGGATCATCTCCCTTGAACTGAACCTTGCCGATAACCAACATCACCTGGTCTACGTCCACTTCCTCCCGAACCTGCTTCCAGGTGCGCGGGAAAAAGACCAGGTCAACGTGTCCGTCCAAATCTTCCAACGTGCCAAAAGCCATCGGGTCGCCCTTTTTGGTGGTCAAGGTGCGTATCTGGCTGATCATACCGGCCAGTTTGACCGATTTGCCATTCCAGTTGGCGTCCAGTTCGCTGATAGTAACGTTGGTCAGCGGCAGGAGTTGGGCTAACGGCCGTTCCAGAGGATGTTCCGACACGTGAACGCCCAGCGCTTCCTTTTCCCATTCCAGCAGTTCCTTGTGAGATACGGCCGTCACCCGATCTTCGGGATGAAGCAAATCCACGTGGATATCCAGCTTGGGCGCACCGCCAACTGCGCCAAACAGGCTCATCTGTCCCGTTGAGGCGGCGCTGTGTTCAGTGGTGCTGTAATTGACCATGCGATCCAGGGCGTCAATGATTTGCGGCGGCGTGCCCCAACAGTCGAAGACCCGCCCTTTAGCCATGTATTCCAACGGCCGTTTCCCCACCCGCTTCAAATCTACCCGCTCGCAAAACTCCTTCAGGCTGGCAAAGGGGCCATTTTCCTCTCGTTCCGCAATGATGAGCATGATGGCCCCGGCCCCGGCATTCTTAATCGCCCCCAAACCGAAACGGATCAACGGCCGTTCCCCGTCATCCTCAATGGTAAAATCCAGCGCCGACGTGTTAATGTCCGGCGGGGCCACGTCAATACCCAGCGCCTTCGCCTCCGAGAAGTAGCGGCGCACCTTGTCCGTGTTGTCCCGCTCCACCGAGAGCATCGCCGTCAGATACTCCACCGGATAATGCGCCTTGAGGAAGGCTGTCTGGCAGGTCACCTTGGCGTAGTCGGCGGCGTGGGCTTTATTAAAGCCATAACGGGCAAAAAACTCAATGTCCGCCCAGATCGCCTCGCACACTTCCCGGCTGAAACCATTGGCCATCGCCCCTTCCGTAAATTTCTGGCGATGTTCCTCCATCAACTTCTTCTTCTTTTTAGCGACCGCTTTACGAATCATATCCGCTTCGCCCGGTTCGTAGCCGGCCAAGTCAGAGGCGATGCGGATAATCTGCTCCTGGTAAACCAGAATGCCGTAGGTGTCATTGAGGATCGGTTCCAGGGCGGGCGTGTGGTACTCGACGATGTTTTTGTCTTCAAAGATGGCCGCGTGCATCCGCCGGATGTATTCGGGGATATTTTCCATCGGGCCGGGGCGGTAGAGGGAAATGGCGGCGATGATATGGTCAAAGCGGCGCGGTTTCATCTCCATCATCAGGCGGCGCATCCCGGAGCCTTCTACCTGAAAGACACCGGCCACTTCACCCCGTTCTAGCATGTCGAACAACGCTTCCGGCTTCTTGTCCGGATCAGGCCCTTCCTGCCCCACGTCGTAGGGGATGTTGTCCATCGTGTATTGGATGCTGTAGCGTTCTTCAATCAGGCGGGCAGCGCGGCGCATGACGGTGAGGGTGCTGAGTCCCAGGAAGTCTACCTTGAGCAGGCCGATGGATTCCACAATTTCCATGGGCCATTGGGTGACGCGATCCACGCCGCCCAGCCCTTCTTCGCCGCCGGTGGGTCGGTTGAGGGGGACGTATTCCACCAACGGCCGATCCGAGATGATTACCCCGGCGGCGTGGCTGGAAGCGTGGCGGGAAATTCCTTCCAGACTGCGGGCCGTGTCCAGGAGTTCTTTGACGGCCGTTTCCCGCTTATACCGCTCTTCCAACTCTACCGAATAAAACTCATGCTCCTTGTCCAATACGTCAGTAATGTGGGCTGGTTTGCCGGGGATGGCCGGCACCATCCGGGCAATCGTATCTACCTCCGAGAGGGGCATATCCAGCGCCCGCCCCACGTCCCGAATGGCCGCCCGCGCTCCCATCGTGCCAAAAGTGATGATTTGGGCCACTTTTTCCGAGCCGTAGCGCCGTTTGGTATAGGCCACCATCCAGTGCCGGGTATCGTCCGGGTAATCCAGGTCAATATCCGGCATGGAGACGCGCCCCGGATTGAGAAAACGTTCAAAGATGAGGCCGTTGGCCAGCGGTTCGATGTTGGTCACACCCAAAGTGAAAGCCACCACTGACCCGGCCCCGGAACCGCGCACGTTCCACCAGATGTCGTTCGCTTTCCATTCGTTGTAGCCATCGTAGGGGAAAGGGTCCTGATGCGCTTCCCACCAGCGGTCGGTTCGGGCAGCCCATTCGCACAAATCCCACACGATGAGGAAGTAGGTGTCGAAGCCCATGCTGTGGATGATGTTCAATTCGTGTTCCAGACGGGCGCGCAGGTCAGGATCGTTTTCGGCCCGGTTACGGCCGTAACGCCATACCAACCCCTCCTCACACAAAGCGCGCA